>NZ_JAYJLK010000041.1:0-19512 GCF_051948795.1 Acinetobacter sp. Lyrl_1 | reverse complement strand
AACTATAAAAAGTGAAGGCAAAATAAAACCATCAGGGGATGGTTTTAAAGAGTAAGCATACTTTCTAAATTTGATTAGATTTCACATAGTTGTCGACGTGCATGTTTAAGTGCTGTTCTTAAACCCTCTTCTAGTGTTGGATGGTAGAACGGTTTATCTAAAATATCCTCAAGTGTGAGTTCTTCATCAATCATCCAAGCCAATAAGTGCGCCATGTGCTCAGCAGCATCCACAAATAATTCAGCACCTAATAACTTTTGACTTTTATTATCAATATAAACTTCAATAGCACCTTTATTTTTTCCTAGCACCAAGGCGCGACCTTGTTTTTCATAAGAAACAAAGCCTGTTGTAAATGCAATATTTTGATCTTTCAGTTGTTTATAGTTTTGTCCTACAGATGCCATTTCAGGTGAGCTAAACACAATACCCATGGGTGTTAATGTTTTAATATTTTCAATATTTGGAAAGCTTAAACAATTATGCACGGCTGCACGCCCTTCATGTGCTGCTTCATGTTGAATGGGGGTGTTAGTGTGTGCATCACCCACAATAAAAATAGCATGCCGTCCGAGTTGTTTGGTGTGTGCATCAATTGGGAGCTGTTTGATGTTGTTAAAACTCGTATCAATATTTTCAAGTTGAAGCTGATCTAAATAGCTGCGTCTACCCGTGGCAACCAATACATAATCGGCAGTTAAGCTCTGTGTTTGTCCATCTTCTTGATATTCAATTTGCACGCCTTGTTCTGTTCTTTGTAGTTGTGTTGGCAAGGTTTCAAATTTGATATTCAATTCTTGACTAAGTGTATTTTGTGCAATGGTTTGTAGTTCTGGGCTGCTGAGTGAACCAACTTTACGACTACGTGCAAAAATAGTGGTCTCTACCCCTAAGCGTTGCATAGCTTGAGCTAATTCGATTGCAATTACACCACTGCCAATGACGGTCAAAGATTGCGGTAAGTGCTCTAATTCAAAAATTTGATCTGATGTGATTAAGCGTTCGCCTAAGTTTTCTTTCCAGGCTTGGTCATAAGCAGGAGTAGAACCGACTGCAACAATAAAAGCTTTTGCCTGATATTGCTGTCCATTCACTTGAATTGTATGGGCATCAATAAAAGTCGCAAAGCCTGAAATCTTATGGGATGCTTCCCAACGATCTACATCTTTTTGTGTGGCACGGGTAAAACGATCACGTAATTGACGTACGTGCGTCATGATTTGGGATGTATCAATTTTTGCATCTACCGTGAGTGCAACTTCTTGTGCATGTTGAATGTCGTGCATGCGATTGGCACTAGAGATGAGGACTTTGCTAGGCATACAACCAACACGGGCACAGGTGGTGTCCCATGGACCGTGATTGATGATGAGTAGGTTTTGGGTGTATTTAATCGCTTCTTTATAGGCGCTAATGCCTGCGGTGCCTGCACCAATAATAATGAGGTCGTACATTTGTGAGCTACTTCATGTAATAAATAAATTTAGGCTAACACAAGCAAAACATTTATCATGCTTTTATTTACATAAAGCAGTAACTATGGTTACATATCTGACAATATTAATTATATGTTTGATTAACTCATAGTTTTAGAGGGATTTGGGGAATAACTCAATGAAAAAGAAAGAAATTAGTTTGAAATTTTCGGCTGTGGCTTTAGCAGTTTTATTGGCTGGTTGTGGCGGCGGTGGTTATTATGATAACAATGCTGCTGATACTGATAAAATTGAAGATAGTGAGACTGTTGAGCAAGCTGTTGTTGCGTCTGCATTAAAAATTGAATTAGACAAATTGTCTATGGCTGCGACAAATGGTCAACTTACTGTTACGGTTAGAGCCCTTGATGAAAACAAAGGGGGAGTACCAGATGCTAATATTACCTTAATGATTGTTGATTCAACGAATAATGTTAGTAATTTAAGTGTAGCTGTGCAAAAAACTAATGAATCTGGAAATGCTGTATATGTATTAGCGACTCCAAGTACGTCGACAACATTGACTGATTTGATTAAAAATGGTTTTAAAATTATAGCTAAAACAAATAACGGTGCATTAAGCCAAGAACAAACAATTTCTGTCACAGGTGCTGATACTAACAATGGTTCTGATACTACAAGTATTGTTCTGTTTGATGCGACTAAAACTTCACTCAATGTTCGAGGGGATCAAACAACAGTAACTTTAACGGCTGTTGATGCTAATGGAGCTACTTTATCTAATCAAGCTATATCATTAAAAGTCAAAAATTCGTCTCTAAATGGCGTCAAGTTCACACCAAATGCTACTCAAACAGATAGCAATGGGAAAATTACGTATACGCTATCTTTCAGTGAATCGCAAAGAGTGAAAGATTATAGTGCAGAGCAGTTCATCAAAGATGATTTAGTGTTAGAAGCTAATTTTGGTCAATCAACTCAAGTTTATACATATAAATTAGATGTAGTAAGCTCTACTGTTCCTAAGCCTGTTGGTGCTATTTCTGTTTTGTATAATCCAACAAAAATTGAAGACTCAGCATCAGGTGTTTACTATTACAAAAATATTTCTGTACATGTAACTGATGTTGATGGGAAACCTTTACCAAATCAAGATGTGGTAATGGGAGTTAATGCTTTAAGTTATAACAAAGGGAATTATAATTTTTTTGATACAGATCTTCCCCCAGATGGTAAGGTTGATAAGTATCTTCCTGATGTAATAACACAATGTTTTTCTCCAATTACAAAAGTAAACATTGATGGTAAGCAAATTGATCAATTACAGCCTGTGAAGCAAGGACAGACAGTTCAGGTTGTTTCTTTTATTAATGCAGAGGATCAACCCGCTACTGATAATAAATATACAACAGATGCAAATGGACGCTTTGATTTAAAAATTCAATATCCTAAAATTTATGCAGGATATTTAAATATTCAAATTCTTGCGAACTCGATTGTGAGTGGTAAATCAATAAATGGTTCTACTAGTCTTGGCTTAAGCTACTTAATCAGTGATGTAGATATTGAAAATGGTATTGCACCAAATTTGGAAAGTCCGTATGGAACATCGTTAAATTGTTCTGATGGGGAATAATAAAAAAAACAGCGCTTCGGCGCTGTTTTTTATGGGGGATTTCAATTTAAAAATTAAAGAGAAGTCCCCACACTCACACCCACCGTCGGGCGTACTTGCATAGAACTACAAGCACTCAGAAGCAAGACACACATCACCACCAATAAAACTTTATTCATGCAACAAACCTTGAGATTTTGCCTGATGAAATAACGCACTAGAACGAGCGCCACTACGGCAAATCATCAGAATGGGTTTTGGAAGCTCATTATAATATTTGGCGAATTCAAGAATATCTGTTTGAGAAATTTTACCGCTGTTGACAGGTTGATAAATCACACTGATCTGAGATTTTTCCGCGATATTGCGTAATTCACTCACCTTGACTACATTTCCCATCTCTTGATCAGGGCGGTTCACAATCACAGATTTAAAACCTCATCGCATCAACTGTGAAAATTTGGCAGCATTCATCTGACCTGCAACACTGACTTTGGTATTTAAAGTCTGAACATCGTTTTGAGCGTGACTCAGTGAGATACTGCTACAGATCAGAACACAGCAAAACACATACTTGAGGATGGGTTTAGTCATCCAACAAATCCATTTGTTTTGCCAACTGAAATAAGTTGTTTGAGCGGTTACCCGTACGGCAGAACATCAACACAGGTTTTGGCAATTCGTTATAGTGATTGGCAAAAGTACGCACATCTACTTCAGTAATTTGACCAGACACCACAGGTTGATAGACATAATCTAAGCCTGCTGCACGTGCAGCTTCTTCAATTTGCGCACTGGTTGGTTGCTCGGCACCACCTTCCATATCTGGGCGGTTATTAATAATTGATTTAAAGCCTTTTTCTACAACTTGGCTCACATGTTCAGGACCAATTTGACCCGCAAAACCGACTTGTTCAGACATGGGAATACTCCATCATTTTATTCATGACAATATGCTTTATGATAGCATTAAGCAGATTCAAGAGCAGAATGTTCTGAAATATTTATAACGATGATAACGATAAAATAACGCAATGGAGCGCTTATGCATTCCTATACGGTCGAGCCTTTATATGTCAAAAGTGATCATGAGGTGATTGCTGCAGACTTTTATCGCCCTAAATCTATAGAAAAACCCGCGGTGATTCTGATGGCGCATGGTCTAGCAGCCTTGCGTCATTTTAAATTGGTGCAATACGCACAGCATTTTGCTCAGGCAGGCTATGCCGTGGTGTTATTCGATTATCGCTATTGGGGCGGAAGTACGGGGCGTCCACGTGAGTTGGTATCCATAGAGGCGCAGTTAGACGACTGGCGCAGCATGATTTCACATATCGCGGAACGTAAGTCGATTGATGCCAAACGCATGATTCTGTGGGGAACTTCTCTGAGTGGCGGATATGTGCTGAGTTTGGCCTCACGCTTACACAATATTGCCGCGGTCATGGTACAAGTGCCTTTTGTAGATGGTGCGGAAAGTGCCAAGTTATATCCTTTGCAGCAACTTCCGAAAGCCCTAAAAATCTCCAGTCAGGACTATATGGGAGCAAAGGTAGGGATGTCGCCCAAAACGCTTGCAGTGGTGGCGCAAAAAGAACTGTGTTTTTTACCGACCACAGACAGTTATGCAGGTTATATGTCAATTGTGAACCCCGATCATTACTGGAGTGGGGAAATTCCTGCTCGGGTGTTTTTTAATTTGATTCGTTATCGCCCCATTCAAGAAGTGCGGCAAATCAACATCCCTGTGTTATTTATTGCTGCACAGCGTGACAGCCTGATTCCAATTGAATCGAGTCGTGAAACGGCCACCAATATTGCGCCTTATGTGCAATATGAAGAGTGGGATATGCAACATTTTGATATTTATCATGGAGAATGGTTTAAAAAAGTCATTCAGACCCAATTAGAGTTTTTACAGCAACTGTTTGGAGTTCAGTAAATGATTATTGTATGCCCTGAATGCGGTGCAAAAAACCGTGTACCTGAAGATAAATTATCTGCCAATCCTGCATGTGGGCAGTGTCATCAAGCGCTGATTCCGCTTGCACCCATTGAATTGAATGAGCAAAATTTCAGTAATTTTATTCAAAATAGTGACTTACCTATTCTGATTGATCTTTGGGCGGACTGGTGTGGTCCTTGCAAGATGATGGCACCACATTTTGCAACAGTTGCCAAGCAAAATCCGCAGGTGGTGTTTGCCAAAATTGATACCGAGGCCAATCCACGCTTAAGCGGTGCATTCCATGTGCGCAGTATTCCAACACTGGTATTGATGAATAAAAGCAATGAAATTGCTAGAATAAGCGGCGCGCTACGAGCGACTGAATTACAACAGTGGTTGGATCAGCAACTCAACGCCCAGTCTTAATGCACTGTTCGTGCTAATTTAATGCAAATGTCCGGAGTGAACGTGTCAGATTCTCATGCAAAACCAGAGGGAGTGCTTTCCCTACAAACAATTGCCATGCCAGCAGATACCAACTGGAGTGGAGATGTCTTTGGAGGCTGGATCGTTTCACAGATGGATTTGGCTGGTGCGATTCATGCCGAGCGTTTTAGTAAAGGACGTTGTGCCACGATTTCCATTAACCAAATGACTTTTTTGGTGCCTGTAAAAGTGGGCGATGTGATCAGTTGCTACACCAAAATTTTGAAAGTGGGGAATACTTCAATTCAAATGCAAATTGAAGTGTGGGATAGCCATGACGATTCACGTGAAGCCGTGCGTGTCACCGAAGGCGTATTTACCTTTGTTGCGGTTGATGTCAAAGGCTCAAAACGTCAGATTCCTGAAGAAGCCAAACAGAAGTTTTTAGAAGCTCAGGCTAGTCAAGCATCATAATTATCAAGCTAATCAAACATCGTAATGAAAAAATCCCAGCACAGTAGCTGGGATTTTTTTATTGGAGAAGAAACAAGTATTAGGCTTATTTCTGCTTTAAATGTGATTTTGACACCCATGCCCACAACATTTCACACTGAATCGGAGCTTCGCCTGATTCATCAATCACACTGACATTGACCAGTGTTTCGCCTTTGTCGGTGCTGTGCATGAGTTGTTGCTGTTCTGGGCTGAGTGTGGCAATGGCTGTCATTGCACCTTGAGTTGGACGTTTAAAGTTCACTTTCAGGCTTTTAATCAGCACAATGGCACTATCAGGTACATTCATAGCAGTCACAAAACCTGTAGCAGTTTCGGCAAGCAGCGCCATAGCACAGGCATGTACCTGTCCAATATGGTTTTGCATGGCTTTATGATTGGCAAGACTGACCACCACTTGCGATGGGGTTACTTCTTGATAGCGAATTTTCGCAGTGCCCACCATCGGCACGACACGACCAAATGCTTGACTCAAAAGGCGGCTTTGAATGCCTTTCGGCAATTTTGATGTTGCTTTGACCAGTTTGTTTAAGCGATTGGTTGGTGTCATGACATCCCCAAATTAATCTTTAAAGTTGTTAAATTGCAGTGGCAGACCAAATTGTTGCTCTTTCAAGAACGCCATTACTTGTTGCAATGTGTCGCGTTTCTTGTCGGTCACACGAATTTTGTCACCCTGAATAGAAGATTGCACTTTAATGCCACTGTCTTTAATGGCTTTGTTAATTTTTTTTGCGGTATCTGAGTCAAGACCATCTTTAAGTTTGATCACTTGAATCACATTTTTACCTGATGCGGTCATTTTTTGTGGGTCAAGCGCCTGAATGTCGACTTTACGCTTATAGAAGTGATTTTCGAGCATGGTATACACTTGCTCACATTGGAAATCACTTTCAGTGGAGATTTTAATCTCTTTGTTTTTTTCATTGAGGTCGATAGAAACATCCTGACCACGAAAATCGAAACGAGTACCGATTTCTTTTTGTGTGTTTTGAACCGCATGATTCACTTCAAAAAGTTCTAATTCAGAAACAATATCGAAAGAAGGCATAATGAAGACCTTTGCAAATGGAAACAATATCTGAGATGCTAGGGATGTTTTCTTCATTTGCCAAGTGTTGTTTTACATCAAAGGAGTGCGCAATGATCCGTAAACAAGAAATTACAACATTTGAGTTCCCAGCTGACGCGATTATCTGGGATGTACGTGATGCAAGTGCTTATGCAGAAGCTCATGTTAAAGGTGCTGTGAATCAGCCAATTAACGATCTATCAGCAGAGAGTCTTACTCAGGTGTCGGCGGATCAACCCATTTACATTTTATGTGGTGGCGGAAGTAAAGCCCCACGTGCAGCGGAAAAACTAGAAGGTTTGGACAGCTCACGTGAATATGTGGTTTTAATGGGTGGTACACGTGCTGCGCGCGACGCAGGCATGCCTTTGGAACAAGGTCACTAAGTATCATCAATATGAAGAAAGCGCCGTAAGGCGCTTTTTTGTTGGGTATCGTTTTATTTCTATTTTCTCTAAGCGAGCGTTAGCTTGAAGGTGGAGGAGCTTTAAAATAAGGCTTCTTGGTTTTCACCTTTTTCTGAAAACGTGTAGCTGCCAGTTTTTGTACTAAGTTTTTAGGTACAGCGCAGGCTTCTGCTAAAACTTGTGCCGCCAGTATTTCACTGCACAACGGGGCAAATAAAAAGCCTTTAGAACCGAGTCCTGCAAAGCTGTAAATTTCCTGATCATCACGCATTTTGCCAAGTAGGGGAAAATAATCCTTACTTTGGGCGCGTAGCGAAGCGCGACCTTGCCAAGTATCTACGGGTGCTAAGTTTTCGGCATACGCAGGAAAGACACTGTGGATAAGTTCGTAGTTATGCACATGGTCTTCTGCCAAGACGTCACAATCTTCCCGATTTGGATAAAACGATGCACCTAAAATCAGTTGATCGGCATTGAGCTGCATGCAATAGCCGCCATAGCTATAGGCTTGTGATAATGGCAAAGCCTGATCTGTATTATTTACCCAGCTAACTTGCCCACGAATGGGTTTAAGCACAGGGTAATGCTCAAAAAAAGCACCGCTTTGCAGCGCTGCACAGACGATGACATGATCAAACACTCCAAGTTCAGTATCTAGGCTGTGTAAGATCAGTTGCTGTGCTGTCGTGGTGATTTGTTTAATTTGAGCTTGCTGAAACTGAATGTGCGGATGCGCAAGAATTTCATCACGCAGTTGATGTGGAGAAACTGCTCCTGCTTGCAATAAGCTTAAACTGGCAAAGTCGCTTTGTGGCGTAAGTTCGGTTGCACTCTGTGCTGCTAAAATACCTTTTGGGTATTGTGTGGCTAAATCCAGCAATTCATCGGCATGTTTAAGTGCCAGTTGATGAATCTGCAACGGACGAAATGCTTTGAATGCGGCATAGTGATTTAAAGCATGTTGCCATGCCAAAGTCATTAAATGATCAGCACTTTGATGAATTGGGCAAAGTTTTGGGTTTAAGAGTGCCAAAGGATTGCCAGAACCGCCTGCAAGTGGCGCTGTTTGGTCATAGAGCGTGACTTGATGCCCTCGTTGGGAAAATGCCCACGCACAGCTTAAACCCGCAATTCCTGCGCCTATGATCGCAATATGGCGCTGTTGGTTGCTTGTTGTGGTATTTGTTGTAATTTGAGTTTCGTTCTGATCGGATATTGGCTCTATTTCAGGCGCTTGCCAGATGGCTTTCAGCATTTCCCGTTTATGCCTAAAACCGCGTGGGCGGGTGATGTGAATACCGTGTTGTTTTAAGCCACGTTTGAGTACGCCTGCCACACTAAATGAGGCAAAAGTCGTGCCATAATCGGACAGTGCTACAATCGGGTTGAGCACGGTTTCCTGCCACATATCGGGGTTACAGGCGGGTGCAAAGCCATCTAAAAACCACGCATTGACAGGAGCAGTTTTAGCAATGACAGGAAAAACTTCCTGAGCATCGCCTAGCCATAAATCTAGGCTAAAGCGTTCATCTGGAAAGTTTAAACGATGACAGCCTGCAATAGCGGCAGGGTATTGCTGAATCAGCTGTTCAGACAGATGACTGAGTTCGGGCCAAGCCGCTAAGGCACGTATAAGATCGGCTTTGCAAAGTGGAAATTTTTCGACAGAAATTGCGTGTAAATGGCTGCGATTATTGGGACGTACCTGTTGCCATAATTGCCAGAGCGCTAAAATATTTAAGCCTGTACCAAAGCCTGTTTCGCCTACACAAAAATATTCAAAATCATTCAGCGCTGCTAAACGGATGGGTAAGTCATTGCCCTGTAAAAACACATGCCGTGTTTCTAATAAACCGTTGTCTTTAGAGAAATACACATCGCCAAATTGTTTGGAAATGGGCACATCAATACCATCGACCAGTTGCCAATCCAGCTCGGCAGTTTGAATAGGCTGAAACAAAACCAGAGTACCTTAAATCAAGAGGTGAATGCTCACCTTACCATTGGCGGCGACGTTTGGTATAGACATAGCTAGCAATTAAGAAGCCGAGCAATACGCCAACCGCGAGTGTTGCAGCACCGTATAAAAACATTTGCGCACTGCGTTCACTTTGCAGTACTTGAACTTGCACGCCTAAATTATCGTTTTTAAGTTGCAGTTCCTGATTCTGTGCCAAAGCATCGAGGTTTGCCTGTTCAAGTTGTTGCAAACGTGTGCTCTGATCTTTAATCAAGGCTTTGGTTTTAGCTTCCTGAAGGGCTTTATTTTTGGCAATTTGTTCTGCAGTCAGGGGCTTATCTTGTGCAGGAGTAACCCCATTGGCTGTTGCTACAGCTGCCGTGTTGGTCACAGCAGCAGGAGCAGGTGCAGTAGGTGTGGTTGTGGCTGGCTCAACTGCATATACAGGTGAACTGAGCAGAACAGCAACAACACTGGCAACAACGAAACGCATAGCGCTTATCCTTGAGGGAATGCTTTATTGAATGGCTTAACGTCAATGTGGCTATATACGCCTTCTTTTAAGAAAGGTTCATCTTGTAGCCAAGCATCGAGTGCTTCACGACTGTCAAAATCGACAATCATGGTGCTGCCATAAAAGCCTGCTTGTGGATTGCTTGGGTCTTTTGGCATTGCCCCCGCCACAATTAAGCGACCTTCGGCATCGAGTTGTTGCAAACGTGCAAGATGTGCAGGACGGGTCGCAAGACGTTTTTCCAGTGTACCTTCACGGTCAGTACAACTCAGAACAAATAAAGGCATAGTTACTCTCGAATATCGCAGATCAGAAATTATTCAGATGTTTTAAAGTATTTGCGCAATACAATAAACTGCACAATGATAAAGGAAAACATCACAATCATGTCACCAAAAGCAGTGAATTCGCCCCAATATTTTCCGTCCATAAATAAAAATGCAAAAAATACGTGTAGGAAAGACATGACTGCAAACATGGCTGCCCAAGTATAATTCAGGTTTTTCCAGCCAGCTTCGGTCAAGTTGAACACAGGCCCAAATAAGCGTTGAATCAGTGGTTTACGGTCTTTGCTGAACCATGGTGATAGCAAAAAAGCACCTGCAAATACAATGTTTAAAATGGCAGCTTTCAGGCGAATATAAAAGTCATCGCTTAACATTAAAGTAACGCCACCAAAAATTACGGTCATAAACAGCACAATCCACTGTTGTTTATCTAAACGGAATTTTTGCATGATGAACAATGCGCCGTACACCACTAACATCGAGATGATCAGACCTGTGGTGGCCACCAAAATATGGTTGTTATCGACACCGCCTGCAGAGCCGATGAGTTGTAGTAATTGATGATTAGTGTCTTTTGGATCTACAGTTTTGTATAAATAAAAGAAAATAATGAGGGGCACAAAGTCTAAAAGTGCTTTCATGTTAGAGTATCTAAATCTGATCAAATAAATGACATAGTATAAGTGATGCACGGCGTAGATTTACATACACACAGTAATATTTCTGATGGAACTTTGTCACCTGGAGAATTGGTGTCTGCGGCAATTCAGCAGGGCATTCATACCTTGGCATTGACTGATCATGACACAATGGATGGGCTGGCTTTGGCAGAGCAAGCGGCTCAGGGGCAAGATTTAAAGATTATTTCGGGAGTGGAAATTTCCAGTCAATGGTCACGTCCTGCCACTAAAAAAAGCTATAGCGTGCATGTGGTGGCGCTAAACATGCAAAATCCTGCACCTTTACAGGCGCTGCTGGAACAGCAAAAACAAATTCGTGCAGAACGTGCCAAACAAATTTGTGATTTACTCACTCCGCTGATTGGACAAGATATTTATAATGATGTACTTCTTAAAGTTGATGGCGTAGCAGATCGGATTACTCGCACACACATTGCCAAAACTTTACAGGAAAAAGGCATTGTAACGCGTGTGCAGCAAGCATTTGATAAATACATCAAAGAAGGCAAAAAGGCTTATGTGAAATTTGATGGCTTGAGTTTGGAAGATACGATTCGGGTAATTCATGACAGTCAGGGTTTTGCCGTGTTGGCGCATCCAACCCGTTATGATTTATCTGCGACCAATATTCGTTATTTGATTGAAATTTTTGCCAAATATGGGGGTGATGCAGTGGAATTGCCGCCTAATATTGACCCTGCATCGACCCGTCAAATGGTGGATCGCATGATTGCTGAACATGGTCTAAAAGTATCTGTCGGCAGCGATTTTCATGGTGAAAATATGCCGTGGATTAAATTGGGCAATATTCCGCGGGTGAAAGATGGTCAAATTGGGATTTGGGAGAGTTTTGTTGAGTAACTCCCTCATCCCAACCTTCTCATATAAGCAGATGTGATATCCATTATTAAAATTTAGAAAGGATAAAAACTCCTTCTCCCTCTGGGAGAAGGTTGGGAAGAGGGTCTAAAGCAAATTATTGTCCTGTGCCTGAATTGGTGGTGGCGTTGGTTTACCCAACGTACCCAATAATTCAATTTCAATGGTTCTTACCATGGCATCTAAAGGTAAGTCATTGCTTTGCGTGCCAAAAGGTTCTTCAATTTCAGAACTGAGCGCATCCAGACCTAAAAAAGTATAAGCCAAAATACCGACCAAAAGCGGAGTCGCCAATCCGAGTGTAGACCCTAAACTAAAGGGCAACATAAAACAGAAAAAGTACACTGTTCGGTTAAGTAGGACTGAATACGCAAAAGGGAGCGGTGTGGTAGCAATACGGTCACAACCCGTGAGTACCAAACTCAGCTCTGTGACGTGTTGATTCATTTGTGTGTAAATAATATCGGAAATTTCGCCCTCTTTAAGTGCTTGCATTAACTCCCATTGAATCAAACTGAGCGTGTATTGCGGCGCATTGGCTTGTTGATACAGTTGGGTAATTGCTTGCTGACTCATGCCACTGGTTTGAATTAACTCGGTTGGATTGGCAGTTTGATGACGCAGGCGGTCTCGCAAGACATTGGCAAATACAATGACGTGCTGAATGACGCGTTCACGTCGTGCTTGACTAAGTATACGGCAGTCGCGGTCAAAGTGGCGCGCGTTGGCAATCAGCATGCCCCAAAGTTTACGTGCCTCCCACCAACGGTCATAACAGGCAGAGTTTTTAAAGCCCAAAAAAATCGACAGCACCACCCCAATTAAAGTAAAGCCAACCAAAGGCAATTCTGGAAAATGAAAATAACCAATATAAGACAAACCGCCAATAATGGTGGAGATCAACATCACCACGCCCAAAGGCGGTAAGACCTTCGGTAAAATCGTGCCCCGCCAAGAAAACAGTAAGTTAAATACACTGGGTTGATCGACTATCATTTTATTAGAATCATCACAATTTTTTGATGATCTTCTGTGCTTGTGCAGGCTTTGTCAATATGCAAATTTTAAGTGTGCTCAAATTTAAGCAGTTGTTGTTCGGCAAAGGAAAAATTACCTTCACTTGAGATGATACAGTGATCGATCAAACGCAGCTCTAGCAACTGACAGGCTTGCTGAATCTGCTGCGTCAGGATTAAATCTGCACGTGAGGGATGTGGCAATCCGAAAGGATGATTGTGTGCAATCACAATCGCCGTAGCGTGTTGGCTAATTGCAAAACGCAGCAATTGATTAATAGAAATTTCACACGAATTCACTGCGCCATAAAATAACTTTTTAAAGCTGATTTTGCGTAAACAGGCATCTAGACAAAGTACCGCAAACACTTCTTGGGTTTCGCCCAAAAGTTCAAAACGCAAATACTCCATCAAACGTTTGGAGTTGCTAAGCTCTAGCGCATCTTGTTTTAAATGTTCAGCCACATAACGCCGTCCGAGTTCTTTAACTGCCATGAGCTGTGAATATTTACTGTTACCCATGCCGTGAAATTGACACAACTCGGCAATGGGTGCATCGAGTAAAGTAGTGAGATTGCCAAAATGCTGAATTAGCAATCGTGCCAACTCCACCGCAGAATGTTGTTGCGAGCCTGAGCGCAGGAAAATAGCCAGTAGTTCGGCATCGGACAAACTTGCAGCACCATTTTGAATCAGACGCTCACGTGGCCGTTCTTGTTCAGGCCAATGTTTAATAGATAAATGCATTGTTATTTGACTTTTTTATTCTAAATTTGAAACTTAAATCCCAACAGATCTCTTGGGAATGACATTATTTAATGCTATTGTGAGCGCCACTGCAACAAAAAGGTGGCTTATTTGTGAGCTTCGATTTAAGCGTCCTCCCTCATAAAAACATTATTTTAGCTGTGACAGGCGGCATTGCGGCCTATAAAAGTGCGATTTTAGTGCGTCGTTTAAAGGATGCGGGGTTTAGTGTTCGCGTGGTCATGACCAAGGGGGCACAAGCTTTTATTACACCGCTGACCTTTCAAGCACTGTCAGGCAATCCAGTACATACCGAATTATTAGATACCGAAGCCGAAGCAGGCATGGGGCATATTGAATTGGCACGGTGGGCCGATTTAATTTTGGTTGCGCCCGCCAGTTGCGACACCTTAGCCAAATTTGCTGCAGGTCTGGCCGATGATTTGCTCAGTACTTTATATTTAGCCACCACTGCACCAGTTTGGGTTGCACCTGCCATGAATCAGCAAATGTGGGCAGCCAAAGCCACACAGCGTAACTTAACCACTTTGGTGGAAGATGGCGTGCATGTAATTATGCCCGATGCGGGCGAACAAGCCTGTGGAGATGTTGGTTTAGGGCGTATGCCAGAACCTGAAGATTTGGCGCATCAGGTGACGCAGTATTTTCATCAGGCACAGCGTGCTTTGGTGGAAAAATTTGGCATGTTGGCAGGCAAAAATGTCACCATTACAGCAGGCCCAACCCGCGAAGCTTTAGACCCTGTGCGTTATATTTCTAACCATAGTACAGGCAAAATGGGTTTTTCTTTGGCTGCAGCCTGTTATGCAGCAGGGGCAAAAGTCACGCTTATTGCAGGCCCAGTTAGTTTAGATACGCCAAATGGGGTACAGCGAATTAATGTGTCTTCTGCAATTCAAATGCTAGATACCAGTTTGCAGATGCTTGAACAAGGCTGTGATATTTTCATCGCTACAGCCGCGGTGGCAGATTACCGCGTGGCAGAAATTGCGGAACACAAAATTAAAAAATTAGGCGATGAGCTGAATGTGGCGTTGGTCAAAAACCCTGATATTGTTGCGACCATTGCTCAACAGGAAAAGCGTCCGTTTATGGTCGGCTTTGCTGCAGAAACCCGCAATGTAGAAGAATATGCAGCAGGCAAATTGGTGGCGAAAAAGTTAGATATGATTGCCTGCAATGACGTTTCCCGTGCCGATATTGGTTTTGCTTCCGATGAAAATGCCATGACCGTATTTTTTGCCGAAAGCTACCGTATGGAAAAACGCGATTTGGAAAAAGCCTCTAAACAGGAAATTGCGCAGCAATTGGTCGAAGCGATTCATGATGCCTTGTATCGAGATCCATCTCAGGATGATGATTTTTAATTTTGATCGTCCATCAGCAAACGGATGACATAAAAAACCGCTGAAATTTCAGCGGTTTTTTTATATCCAATCGCGAATTAAGCTTGACCTTCAGCTGCAGCGGCTTGAGCACGTTGCATATTGGCTTCAAACTCGGCATCGAAGTTGATTGGCGTTAACAATAATTGTGGGAAGCTGCCTTTGGTAACCATATCATTCACTGCTTCACGCAAGAATGGGAACAAAATGTTCGGGCAGTATGCGCCAAGAATGTACGGTAAACGCTCTTCTTCAACGCCATCAATCAGGAAAATACCAGCTTGGGTAACATCCACAATAAATGCAGTATCGCCGGCGTTGTTGGCTTGAACCACAACTTTTAATGCTACTTCAAAGTGGGTTGGATCAATTTTTTCTGCAGAAGATGACAGGTTGATGTTCAATTCAGGCTGCCATTCTTTGGTAAATACTTGTGCCCCAGGAACTTCAAAAGAAATGTCTTTGGTATAAATACGCTCTAATGCCAATTGTGGTTGAGCTTGTTGTTCTTCACTCATGTTAAATCCTTAAGAGTTGGTTATCGTGTTATGTTTATGCCAATAATTGATCAAGCTTGCCTTCGCGATCTAACGCATATAATTGGTCAAAGCCGCCAATAAATTGGTCATTGATGAAAATTTGTGGAACGGTACGATGATTGGTACGTTGCATTAATTCAACGCGTACTTCAGGCGCTTCATTCGACAAATTAATTTCTTTATAGGCAACGCCTTTACGCTCAAGGAGTTGTTTTGCACGAATGCAGTATGGACATACAGTCGTTGAATAAATAGTGACTTCAGCCATGATTGTTCTCCTTGCGAAAAATATTGGGTAAAACTATTTGCTTTTTACTAAAGGTAAACCTTGTGCTTTCCAGTTGCTAATACCGCCATCTAAACGATAGGTATCGGTATGTGCGACCTGTTGTAAAGCACTGCCTGCAACCTGACCCAAGTTACAGATAAAGACCAATGGACGATCTGAGGTTTTTAACTCTTCAACATGCTTGGTAATTTGGCTATAGGGAATATTGCGGCTACCACTGATATGACCTTCACGAAAATCTTTGGCATCACGTAAATCAATCAACATGGCATTTTTAGCTTTGACTAAAATACCCAAAGATTGTGGGGAAATTTTGCGACCATTGCGTTGACCTTCTAACACAAAGAACAACACTACCAATACAGCCAGCGTCCCAAATAAGAAGGGATGATTCCCCATAAATTCGAACCAACGTTCCACAAGTCACCTAATTACAATGTCAAAATTGTTCAAGAGTATAGCGTATAAATATGGCGATCAAAAACACCGCTTCAAGGGCAGCGCCATAATAAAATTAATTTTTTTGTTGCGCTTCGGCAATTTCATCACACAGTCTTAAATAACTGTCTAAACGACGCGATAATATTTCACCTTCTGCAGCAGCCAGTCGCAGCGCACATTGCTTTTCATGTTTATGGGTACAGTTGCGGAATTGGCAATGCCCCAGCAGGTTTTCAATTTCAGGAAAACCATTTTGAATTTTATCTTGGCTTAAGTGCCATAAACCAAATTCACGAATCCCCGGTGAGTCAATTAAGGCTGCACCATCTCCAAAGCCAATTAAGCGGGTAGAGGTTGTGGTGTGTTGTCCAAGTGCTGAGTTTTCTGAAATGATATTGGTCTTTTGCGCCGCTTCAGGCACGATGGCATTAATCAGCGAGCTTTTCCCCACACCCGATTGTCCAACAAAAGCCACCGTTTCACCTGCCAAACGTGCCGCCAAATGCTCTAAATTCGCATCGGACTGGGTTTGCATGACTTCATACCCCAAGTCTTGATATTCCTTAAGCAAGTCTAAAATCGGGTCGTTTTCTTTGAGCAAATCAGATTTGTTTAAGACCAATAAGGCGGGAATATCGGCATCGGCACAAGCAACCAAATAGCGGTCAATCAAGCCCGGTGCAGGTTCAGGCAAAGGCGCAAAAACAATCACAATCAAACTGATATTGGCGGCAACAGGTTTAACTTTGTGATAACGATCAGGTCGGGTCAATAAAGATTGGCGTGGATGAATCGCGGTAATAATCCCTAAACCTGTATTCGGATCGGCTTGCCATTTGACCCGATCTCCCGTCACCAATAATTCTAAATTGGTGCGAGTATGACAACGCCAAATGCTGCCTATTTCGATAGGTTTCCAAAACGGTTCAGGCTCACCTGCGTGCACCACAGGTTTTTCAGGATGAATTTCAGGAACAGATAAAGCCTGCACTTCTAATTGACGACCATAGTGTTGTACCACCAAGCCTTCTAAATCATGTGAAGTGTCAATGTCTGCCTGACGTGACTTGTGTTGTTTTTCAATTCGACGTTGCTGTTGTTCAGTCAATCGACGCTTACGAATTAAAGCCATTCATATCCTAAAAAACCATGAACTCAGGATGGCAAAAATAGCATGAAGCGGGGGCACAGTTACAGCCAAGAAGCAAGAAATTTGCTACTATGTTGTTTTTAAGCCGAATAAGATTGCACATTTATGAGCAGCACGCCTGATACTCGCCTCATTTGGATTGATTTGGAAATGACAGGTTTAGATACCGATAACGACCAAATTATTGAAGTGGCTACCATTGTGACCGATGATCATTTAAATATTTTGGCAGAAGGTCCTGTGCTGGCTGTGCATCAACCTGATCGTATTTTAAATGCCATGGATGAGTGGAATACACGTCAGCATGGACAATCGGGCTTAATTGAGCGTGTGCGTCGCAGCAAACTCACTGCGCAGGATGCAGAACAGCAAACTATTGAGTTTCTGAAAAAATGGGTTAATCCTAAAACATCGCCAATGTGTGGCAACTCAATTTGCCAAGACCGCCGTTTTTTACACCGTTTAATGCCTGAATTGGAACAGTACTTCCATTATCGTAATTTGGATGTTTCATCAGTGAAAGAGTTGGCAAAGCGCTGGCGTCCAGAAATTATGAGCGGTTTGAAAAAGAATGCGTCGCATTTGGCGATGGATGATATTCGTGATTCGATTGCCGAGCTGAAATATTATCGCCAATACTTTTTTATTATGAATCAGGACTAAAACCTTTTTCTGCGTAGGAGATGGAGCTGTAACAGTAACAGCGATCTCTTACGCTTAAACTGTGTTGGTCACTCATAAATAAGAAATAATAAGATATGACTCAGCATTGCCTTATGCCTTACTTTATATAAAGATATTAGAGGCAAGTTTGTATAAAGCTAAGCAATGCTGAGGTGTTCATTGGTTAAAAGCCAAGCAAAACCAAAAGCTTTATTTTCCTGCCTGCCAAAATGCTTCTCCTGCCTGAATTGGATCACCTGTTTGCGCTAAAGTCTCAAGCCAGACATCATATTGCGCGATGATTGGATGTTGGCTAGGGTGAAAGTCAGGTTTAAACCAATCACGATATTGTGATTGCATTTTGCGTAATTTCCCTTGTTTGCCAAACAGCCATTGCAAGCCACGTACATTCATTTTAAGGCGCTGGATACGATTAAACCCATCGCATTTCAGCATGACATTGGCGCGGTACAGGGTAAATCCGAACATTAAACCTGTGGTCAGCACCAACGCCATTTTTCGGGTCACTTCAGGCACATTGCCCACCTGTTGCATCACATCAAACGCCACATCACGATGTTCCATTTCTTCAATCGCATGCCATGCAAATAAGGCGCGGACATAAGGATGTGCATCTTGTAGCGTGTCTTTTTCGCCATAAAAAGTTTCTGCCATAAGTGCAGTTAAATGTTCCGCAGCCGCTGTCATGGCGATGTTGTATTGGGGCGAGCGATATTTCAGTTCAAACTTAAACACTTTGTTTAGACGCTGAATAAACTGATCTACAGGCATGCCTTGATCTTTCATAACCTGATTCATTTTGTCGTGTGCAATGCCGTGCTGAGCTTCTTGCCGAATAAAATCTGCAACGCGTTGTTTTAAGTCTGGGTCTTGAATTTGATCGCGGAACAAACGTACTGATTGAATGAAATAACGCTCACCATCAGGAAAAGTCAGGCTTAAAGCGTCAAACATGCGGGTCAGAAACGGATCACCTGCAAACCAGTAACGCGGCACATCGGCTAATTTAAAATCGAGATTGCTGCGTACCATCGGCGTAGCATGATATTGGACAAGTGCATTCATTTTATTTTATTTCACTCTGGTCAATCCTGTTTGTAGTATGTCGGGCTTTGGCAGATTTGTTTTGACAGTATTTGCCAGTTTTTATACATTAAACGACAAAAGAAAATGATGCATGTCAAAATGAGCAAGCACATGAGCGAAATTCAAATTCCAAATGGTTATTATCAACTTTGGTTACGCTATTTATCTGCACAGGGCAGAGTTCCTGAGCAGCTTGGATTTTCGCCTGCACAATTGCAGCAGTTACAGCATGTGTTGGCATTGCCCATGGATACCCAATCGTCCTATCAGTTTTTTAACGAGATCATCCAACACAGTATTCAGTTTTTAGATTGTCCAACGCTCGTTTTTGAATTGGCACGTTATATTCAGCCTGAACATTTTGGCGTGCTTGGCTATATGGCATCGCGTAGTAACAGTGTTGCAGAAGCCATTCAA
>NZ_JAYJLK010000040.1:0-20199 GCF_051948795.1 Acinetobacter sp. Lyrl_1 | reverse complement strand
GACAACAGCATAGCCAACCGGTGATGCAACAACTATATGAATGGCTCAACCAACATCATCTGACGGTGCCATCGAGTTCTCCCACCGCCAAGGTCATCAATTACACTCTGAAGCGTTGGCCAGCTTTAATCCGCTATTTGGATGATGGCAATCTACCGATTTGCAATAATTGGGTAGAGAATCAAATGCGACCTTGGGCCTTAGGGCGCAAGAACTGGCTGTTTGCTGGCTCGCTGCGCAGCGGCCAGCGAGCGGCGAATATCATGACTTTAATCCAGTCAGCAAAGCTGAATGGCTTGGATCCGTATGCCTATTTAAGTGATGTGCTGAAAAGGCTGCCGACGCATAAAGCGACCCAAATAGAAGAATTACGCCACATCGCTGGAAATCCAACTCAAATTAAAAAATAGGCATGGGGTTCAGCGGACGCTTACAGCGCAAGGAGTGAAAACACAGTTCTGAGCGAAGCGCAAGGCACGTAACATCCTTTACTTCACTCATAAAAAAACCCTTATATACAATAAGGGTTTTTTAAAGATTAAACTAAAACTTAGTTTTTCTCTTTGTCTACGATTTTGTTTGCTTGGATCCAAGGCATCATCGCACGTAACTTGTTACCCGTTACTTCAATACCGTGAGCCGCGTTTTGACGACGACGAGCAGTCATTGATGGGTAGTTCAACGCACCTTCTTGGATGAACATTTTCGCATATTCACCAGATTGAATACGTTTAAGTGCATTGCGCATTGCTTCACGAGACTGTTCGTTAATCACTTCAGTACCCGTTACATACTCGCCATATTCAGCGTTGTTAGATACTGAATAGTTCATATCAGCGATACCGCCTTCGAACATCAAGTCAACGATCAATTTAAGTTCGTGTAAGCACTCGAAGTAAGCCATTTCTGGTGCATAACCAGCTTCAACCAAAGTTTCGAAGCCCATTTTAACCAATTCAACAGCACCACCACAAAGAACTGCTTGCTCACCAAATAAGTCAGTTTCAGTTTCTTCACGGAAAGAAGTTTCGATGATACCAGTACGACCACCACCCACGCCTGAAGCGTAAGAAAGTGCAACATTACGCGCGTTACCAGAAGCATCTTGGTGAATCGCGATAAGGTCTGGAACACCTGAACCACGTTGGTATTCAGAACGTACTGTGTGACCAGGTGCTTTAGGTGCAACCATGATTACGTCTAAGTCAGCACGTGGAACAACTTGGTTGTAAAGAACCGAGAAACCGTGTGCAAATGCAAGTGTCGCGCCTTGTTTGATGTTTGGCTCAATTACGTCACGATAAAGTTGTGATTGAAACTCATCTGGAGTCAAGATCATAACAACGTCAGCTTGAGCTACAGCAGCAGGAACTTCAGCAACTTTAAGACCTGAATTCTCAGCTTTTTTCCAAGAAGTAGAACCAGCACGTAAACCTACAGTTACGTCTACACCAGAATCTTTAAGGTTAAGCGCGTGTGCGTGACCTTGTGAACCATAACCAATGATTGCTACTTTCTTAGACTGGATGATAGATAAGTCGCAGTCTTTATCGTAAAAAATTTGCATTGCTGTCTCCGCTAAAATGCTTTGGATTCCTATCTTGCTCAAATGCAGGTCTATTCAGCATTTGAGCAAGCTCTCCATCCTTTGAGATGGAATGAATTCGATGAATAAAATTAACTAAATGCAGTTAAATGGTTAAAACTTTTTCGCCACGTGCAATACCAGATACACCTGAACGTACAACTTCTAAGATCGTATTTTCTGCAATCGCATCAATAAAACCGTCAAGTTTTTCAGTTGTGCCCGCAAGCTGTACAGTATAAGTGGTCGGTGTAACATCTACAATTTGCCCACGGAAGATGTCTGCTGTGCGTTTAATTTCGGCACGTGCAGCGCCTGACGCTTTTACTTTAATCAGCATCAATTCACGCTCAATATGTGGACCTTCTGACAAGTCAACCACTTTTACCACTTCAACCAATTTGTTCAACTGCTTGGTGATTTGCTCAATTTTATGATCATCACCATACGTGGTCAGTGTTAAACGTGAAAGCGTTGGGTCTTCGGTCGGTGCAACGTTTAAAGTCTCAATGTTATAACCACGCTGAGAAAATAAACCGACTAAACGAGAAAGCGCACCTGATTCGTTTTCAACGAGAACGGAAATAATGTGTCTCATTCTGTACGCTCCCCTTTACCTAACCACATATCTTTCATAGATTGACCCGCAATTTGCATCGGATAAACGTGCTCTGTACGGTCAACCATTACGTTAATGAATACACATTTATCATTAATCGCCATTGCTTCTGTAAGCTTAGACTCAAGCTCATCGGCATGGTTAATCTGAATACCCACATGACCATAGGCTTCCATCAATTTAGGGAAGTCTGGCAATGAGTCAACATAAGAACTAGAGTGACGACCTTCATAGTTCATGTCTTGCCATTGTTTAACCATACCTAAAGCTTGGTTATTCAAGCATAAGATCTTAACGTTTAAACCATATTGCTTACAGGTAGAAAGCTCTTGGATACACATCTGAATCGATGCTTCACCCGTGATACATACAACCTGTTGATCTGGATAAGCCAGTTTAGCCGCCATAGCATACGGTAAACCTACACCCATAGTACCTAGACCACCAGAGTTCAACCATTGACGTGGACGCTTGTACTTATAGTAGTTCGCGCCAAACATTTGGTGCTGACCTACGTCAGAAGTAATGATCGCATCACCATTGGTCACTTTGTCTAAAGCTTCAACTACTTGTTGCGGCTTCATCGTGCCATCGGTTGGTTTGTCATATTTCAAACCATGAACTTTACGCCATTCATTGATCTGATTCCACCATGCAGCAATCGCTTCAGGGTTTGGCTTGGACACATTTAATTGCTTCAATTGAACCAACATTTCCTGAAGTACAGGTTCAACCGCACCTACAATTGGAATGTGTGCCATGATGGTTTTTGAAATTGTCGCAGGGTCAATGTCAATATGAATGACTTTGGCATTTGGACAGAATTTTGCAGGGTTATTGGTTACACGGTCATCAAAACGTGCACCAATACACAAAATCACATCGGCATTGTGCATGGTCATGTTGGCTTCATACGTACCATGCATGCCCAACATACCAATAAATTGTGGATCATTACCCGGGAACGCGCCCAAGCCCATTAATGTATTGGTTACAGGGAAGCCCAAGATGTGTGCAAGTTCAGTCAATTGCTCAGAAGCATTGCCTTGTACAACACCACCGCCTGAATAAATCACAGGACGTTTGGCATTTAATAGCTCATCAATTGCTTTGCGAATTTGACCTGAGTGACCACGATGCGGTGGTTGATACGAACGCATCTTCACTTTTTCTGGGTATTCGTAAGCAAATTTTTCTGCTGGGTTGGTTGCATCCTTAGGAATATCAACCACCACAGGACCAGGACGACCTGAAGATGCAATATAGAATGCCTTCTTAATCACTGAAGGAATTTCGCTTGCATGACGCACTTGGAAACTGTGTTTTACAATCGGACGTGAAATACCCACCATATCGGTTTCTTGGAAGGCATCTTCACCAATTAAGTGTGTTGCAACCTGACCTGACAAAATCACCATTGGGATTGAGTCCATATAAGCCGTTGCAATTGGAGTTACCGTGTTGGTTGCACCAGGACCTGAAGTCACCAGCACCACACCAGTTTTACCTGTTACGCGCGAGTAGGCATCTGCCATATGACCAGCAGCTTGCTCATGGCGCACAAGGTAATGATTAATTTTGTCTTGTTGAAAGAACGCATCGTAAATATGAAGTACTGCGCCGCCTGGGTATCCAAAAACATGCTCAACGCCTTCGTCCGCCAATGCGCGAACGAGCATTTCACCACCAGATAAAAGTTCCAACGTGATTCACCCTAGTCTTGTCACTGCAAAATGGGAGACACCTGCAGTGTTTTGTTCATTAATTCCTGCACTGTTATAGCACACATATTTCATAGTTTTCATGGCAATAGGAAAAATTTCTGATCTGATTACCGTATAAGCAATATGAGATCTAAAACGTGTTGGGGTAAACACATTTTATAAGCTTTGTTCAGCTTCTCGGCTAGAGAAGTTGCCCATTGCATGACATGACACTTATTCGAAGGGTGATCGATCTAAGGCACATAAAACTAAAGTGTGCATTTTTGTAGTTTACCCGACTAAAGTCAAGTTTAAAAATCGGCTTTTTCTGCTTTATTTATAAACTGGGTGTTTTTTGCGCTTTGTGTCATCCATCACAATTTAATCCAAAGTCTAATATTTCCATATAAAACAAATAATTTCAGAGATTTGCTGAATTTTTTATAATTTTTTCATATCACATACATAAAAATAAAGAATGAATTAAAAAATATATAAATCGCTTGGTTATGATTCACCAACGCATTTCAGCTTATTTTAACTTGCAAATAGACAAGTCAATGCTCCAATTTTAAATAGGCGATATTGCAGATAAAAATCATCAAAAAATTGTCAATAAATCCTAGCTTCACGGGGAATTATTGCTAAAATTTAGCCAACATGATTTTTTGTAATTGGTTTTCTGCCATTTACCTTTTTTGCTCAGGACTTCCAAACATGAAAACGCCAATGATCCGCTTGAGTTGTCTTTCTGCAAGCTTGATTCTAATTTTTGCCACTAGCTCAGCTTCTGCAAAACAATATTACAAGTGGGTCGATGCAAATGGATCAACCCATTACACCACGACACCACCACCAAAAACAGCCAAGAAAAAAGGTAAAGTCGATACCTACGGCTGGAAAAATTCAGCACCTACTGTTGCCATTCCTGCAAATTCTACTGCGAACCCTGAGCCTACTGCTGCAAATGCAACAAACCAACAAGCGACACCAACCACAAATCATCCTGCAGGAAATCCAGCCATGGATCAGCAACAACGTGAAGCCAATGCAGCTTTAAATCAGGCACAACAAGAACGTGCCAACCCACAAGTTTTTTAAGTTTTAAGCCATAAAGTACGACTCGCTTAAATTTTCCTGCACAATCCAACGCGCAAAATTCAATTTAGCTGCATTTTGCGCTATGCTGTGTGACACACTTTTTTTAACCGTTTATTCCTGATTTAACCTTATGACTACTCACATTGACCCTGAATATCAAGCCAGTGCGATTGAACCCCAAGTCCAAAGCGACTGGGAATCTCGTAAAGCCTTTAAAGTTGCCGACACAGTCGAAGGTCCACATCGTTATATCCTCTCGATGTTCCCTTACCCAAGCGGCAAACTGCACATGGGTCACGTGCGTAACTACACCATTGGTGATGTAATTAGCCGTTTTCACCGTTTAAAAGGTGAAACAGTCTTACAACCTATGGGTTGGGATGCTTTTGGTTTACCTGCTGAAAACGCAGCGATTGCACATCAGGTTGCCCCAGCTAAATGGACTTTTGAAAATATCGCCTACATGCGCGACCAATTGAAAAAACTAGGTTTGGCAGTAGATTGGGATCGTGAATTTGCCACTTGCACCCCAGAGTATTACCACTGGGAACAATGGTTATTCGTGCAACTGTATAAAAAAGGGTTAATTTATCGCAAACTCTCGACAGTCAACTGGGATCCTGTCGATCAGACTGTTTTAGCCAACGAACAGGTTGAAAATGGTCGTGGTTGGCGTTCAGGTGCATTGGTAGAAAAACGCGATATTCCAATGTACTACTTCCGCATTACCGATTATGCCCAAGAATTATTAGACGATTTAGAAACTTTAAAAGATGGTTGGCCACAGCAAGTCTTGACCATGCAGCGCAACTGGATTGGGCGTTCGCAAGGGATGGAAATCACATTCCCATCGGCAAATCCTGAAATTTATGCAGATGGTCTGACTGTATTTACAACGCGTGCTGACACGTTAATGGGTGCAACTTATGTGGCTGTTGCTGCAGAACATCCAATGGCGTTAAAAGCAGCAGAAAATAATGCACAATTAAAAGCCTTTATTGAAGAATGCCGCATGGGTTCTGTGGCAGAAGCTGACCTTGCCACTGCCGAAAAAAAAGGTATGGCGACTGGCTTGTTTGTGAAGCATCCAGTAACGGGTAAAGAATTGCCAGTGTGGATTGCCAACTATGTGTTGATGTCTTACGGTTCTGGTGCGGTGATGGCTGTACCTTCGCACGATGAGCGTGATTTTGAGTTTGCCAATAAATTCCAATTGCCAATTATTCAGGTGATTGATGCCAAAGGTGCAGACGATGCGGACTTTGACACAACCCAATGGCAAGAATGGTACGGTTCTAAAGAAGGTAAACTGGTCAATTCAGGCGAATTTGATGGTTTAGATTTCCAAGCGGCTTTTGATGCACTTTTAGCGAAATTAGAGCCACAAGGCTTAGCCAATGTAAAAGTACAATTCCGTTTACGTGACTGGGGTGTTTCACGCCAACGTTACTGGGGCTGCCCAATTCCGATGATCAACTGTGAAAAATGTGGACAAGTTCCAGTTCCAGAAGATCAGCTTCCTGTCATTTTACCTACAGATGTTGTGCCAGATGGCTCAGGCAACCCGCTAAATAAAATGCCTGAATTCTATCAAACTACTTGCCCATGCTGTGGTGGCGAAGCACGTCGTGAAACCGATACCTTAGATACTTTTGTAGAATCATCTTGGTATTATGCACGTTATGCATCTCCAGATTTTACAGGTGGTATGGTCAAGCCTGAAGCTGCGCAAACTTGGTTGCCAGTTAATCAATATATTGGTGGTGTAGAACACGCCATCTTGCACTTGTTGTACGCACGTTTCTTCCACAAACTTATGCGTGATGAAGGCGTGGTTCAAGGCAATGAACCATTTACCAACTTACTGACCCAAGGTATGGTATTGGCTGACACCTTCTATCGCGAAGCAGAAAGCGGCAAGAAAACTTGGTTCAACCCTGCCGATATTGAGCTTGAAAAAGACGAAAAAGGTCGTGTTCTTTCTGCAAAATACATGGGCGATGGTCAAGCTGTGATTGTTGGCGGTCAGGAAAAAATGTCGAAATCGAAAAATAACGGTATCGACCCGCAAGCCATTATTGACCAATACGGCGCAGATACTGCACGTGTATTTATGATGTTCGCTGCACCACCAGATCAGTCTTTAGAATGGTCAGATGCAGGCGTTGAAGGTGCGAACCGCTTCTTAAAACGTGTTTGGCGTTTAGCAGCAGGTTTCCTTGAAAAAGGCAGCAATACAACTGTAATTGACAGTAGTAAACTTGCTACAGCAGCGCAAGACTTACGTCGCAAAACCCATGAAACCATTCAAAAAGTGGGCGATGACATTGAGCGTCGTCATGCGTTCAACACTGCAATTGCAGCATTGATGGAACTCTTGAATGCTTGCAACAAGTTTGAAGCACAGAACGAACAAGACCTTGCGGTTGAGCGTGAAGCGATTGTGACTTTATTGACCTTGCTTGCACCATTTGCTCCACACTTGAGCCAGACCTTATTGGCAGAGTTCGGAATTGAATTAACCTCTACCCTATTCCCTGTGGTCGATGAGTCTGCATTAACCCGCAATACTCAAACGATTGTGGTGCAGGTAAATGGTAAATTACGTGGCAAGCTTGATGTAGCAGTAGATGCATCTAAAGAGGACATTCTTGCACTTGCTAAAGCGTTACCAGAAGTACAACCATTTTTGACTGGCCCAACCAAGAAAGAAATTGTTGTACCGAATAAGTTAGTGAATTTGGTGGTTTAAGTGCTTTTAAGCCTCCCTTTTTAAATGGAGGTTTGGAGGGATTTTATAAAATAATCCCCCTAAACCCTTCTACAAAAAAGGAATTAAAACAATTTCCAAACAAAGCCCGTTGTCAGTCAACGGGCTTTGCACCTACAATCAAGATATTCTCAACTTCCGCTTTTAAACTTTCAAGAATATTACAGAGGACAGCACATGCACTTTAGCCAACGTCTAGCAGTCATTGTTTTAACTTGTGGACTCAGTGCTGGCTTAGTCGGCTGTGGTTTTCATCTTAAAGGCACCAATCCAAGCATTGCACCAGTGGCTTATTCAAAAATGAGTCTGGCTTTACCGAGCAATGCTGAAGAATTAGAAGAAAAACTTTCCATTCACATGGGTACAGCGGGCGTACAACTCAGCAATGACCCTAATGCTTATGTACTACGTGTACTTGACTATACACCACGTCGCTTGGAATTGAATGGCAAACTGGTAGAAACCTTATTGCGTTTGAGTGTGACTTTCCGTATTGAAGATGCGCAAGGCAACCCGATCACCGAACCTCGTACCGTCATGGCAACGCGCAGTTATCAATACGATGTCGCAACTGTGAATACCGATGATCAGGAACAAAAATTCTTAAAAGAAGTCATTATTGATGATGTAGCACAGCAAATGGTGCGTCAAATTTCATCTAATCGTTTACCTTTGGTCAACCCACCTGTGTATTCAAACCCTAAATAAGTTTTCGAGTGCGAATTTTTTATGAAACTTGACTATCTACAAGCCCTCAAACGTGTCGATGAAGCACGTGGCGTATGGATTTTGCATGGTCAAGAACCCTTACTCGAACAAAACTTGCTGGATGCTTTTCGTGCCAGTTGGCAAAAACAGGATATTGAACGTCAGCGTTATGATTTAAATAGCGTTAGCGATTGGAAAAATGTATTCAATGCCTTAAACAGTCTGTCACTATTTTCGAGTCAATTGGCGGTTGAAGTACACGGCAATATCAAGCCTGATGCCAGCACACTAAAACAACTGAAAAGTTATATTCAGCACAATGAACAAAACTTGCTGTTGGTGGTGATGCCAAAACAAGACAGCAATAGCCTGAAATCCAGTTTTTTTCAGTTGATTGATGCCAATGGGGTCAATGTTGCACTCACGGCGAATTATCCTAAAGATCGGCAGCAGATTTTAGGTTTGGAAGCAGAAAAGCTTGGCATCCAATTGGGACATGATGCGTGGCAATGGTTGGAACAACATCATGAACACAACCTTTTGGCTGCCAAAAATAGCTTAATGCGGGTCAGTGACACCTTTCCTGAAATTCAGCAGATTCAGATTGAACATTTACATGCCTGTTTACAAGATCAATCCCGTTATAGCACTTACGATTTAAATGATGCTTTACTGACGGGAAATCTAGCGCAAGCCATGAAAATTTTTCAATACCTCATGGCTTCGGGTGAAGCCATGAGTTTAATTTTGTGGAGTATCAGCAAAGAAATGCGCCTGCTGATGCAATTATTTGAACAACCACAAAATGCTTTGCAACTGGGTATCTGGAAAAACAAAGTCAGTGTTTATCAGCAAGCTTTGCGACGTTTAAATCCAAATAGTTTCTTGCAATGGCCCGCCCTATTATTGCGTATTGATGCCGCCATCAAAGGGATGTCCAAGGAAAACCCTGAACATTTGGTGCTACAAGCCATTACAGAACTCTGTGGTAAAACGCTGTTTGCTTCTCACTCGGCTTAATTAAGCAGACTTCATCAAATAATTTTTAAAATCATCTGCTTTTCAGAGGATTAGCTAAAGAAACGTGCAAACCAACTTTTGCCTTTTTTCTGTTCCTGTGAACGCAAATAATGCAGCATATTGTCGCGTACCGCATCGACATAATCCTGATCATCATGCTGAATATGGTTAATCAACCATTTAGACAACAAACGATACAAATCATGTTCTACCGATTCGCCATTGGCAAAACGCTGACGGCAATCATTCAAACGCTTCACAAAGAGTTCGTGAATACCACGATGTGATGGTAAGTATTGATAATTGACCTGTGACAACAAGTTTTCTTCAAAGCTAAAATGCGATTGCGTATAGTCAATCAAGTCATCCAAGACTTCTTTGATTTGCTCCCGCGCACCTGTCGCCCGAATTTTTTCCAGCGCATTAATATAGTCCAGAATTTGTCGATGTTGATTGTCAATCACATCAATTCCGATATTAAATTTCTCACTCCACTCCATGATTTACCCCTCAGATTTTTTGCTTAAAGTCATGTTTTATTGCATCGTCCCGATGCCGTATTATCCTAATGATTAAATCCATAATTATTTTATGGAATTTGATACTAGCTGCTTTTAATTCTTAAATCCATATAGAAAATAAGGTTTTTTAAGCAACTTAGACCATAGTTGTATTTTTCAGCATTTATCATAAAAATTCATAAAATTATCATAGAGATGAAACAAACTACCCCCACCTCGTTAACAGATGCTATTTTCACTTTTTTTATGGATGTAATACCGTACTCAGACTGTATTAAATCTAGCTCAAACCACTAATAAATAATTCTCATTTGCAGTTTCTTCAAAAAATTCACGATTTATCCTTATTTCACTTCTATAATCCTTTTAATTTCTTTTTCTGTTTTTTGACTCATGCCAAAAATAAAATCGACCAAACTTATTGCGGGAATTATCATTGCGCTGATGCTGGCATTTGCCGCTTGGTATTTTTTAAAACCCAAAGAACAACAACCGCAATACATTACTGCCGAAGTGAGCCGTGGAGATATTGAAAGTGCGGTTTTAGCAACAGGCGTGCTTGAAGCCACCAAAATGGTCAGCGTTGGTGCGCAGGTTTCAGGTCAAGTCAAAAAAATGTATGTTCAGTTAGGCGATCAGGTCAAACAAGGACAGTTGATTGCCCAAATTGACTCTGTACGACAGGAAAACGAGTTTAAAACAGCACAAGCCAGTATTAAAAACCAACAGGCACAATTGGCGGTTCGACAAGCCAATCTCGCCAAAGTCGCAGCAGAATATCAGCGTCAACAAGCCATGTATGCGCAAGATGCGACCTCACGTGCCGAACTTGAAACTGCCTTAGCCAACTATAAAACTTCACAAGCAGAAATTGCTGCCATTAACGCTCAAATTGAACAGTCACGCCTAACTTTAGACACGTCTAAAGAAAATTTAGGTTATACCCGTATTCTTGCCCCAATGGATGGCACTGTCGTTGCAATTGTGACCGAAGAAGGTCAAACCGTGAACGCCAATCAAAGTGCGCCCACGATTGTTAAATTAGCCAAACTTGACACCATGACTGTAAAAGCAGAAATTTCTGAAGCGGATGTAATGAAGGTCGAAGAGGGACAAACGGTCTATTTCACCACCTTGGGCAACAGTGAGAAAAAACATTACGCTACTTTACGTCAGGTAGAACCTGCACCCAAATCCATCAATACCGAAAGCAATAACAATACGTCATCATCTTCAAGTTCTGCAGTGTACTACAACGCTTTATTTGACGTACCAAATGAAGACGGCAAGCTACGCATCAATATGACCGCACAAGTGTCCATTGTATTGGCAGAGGCACGCAATGTGCTGACCATTCCTGCTGCTGCGGTACAAGGTGTAAACCGTTCACGCAGTCGTGGCAACAGCAATAATTCAGACAGCAACGTACGTGCTGAGCGCGACAATACCGATGCCAGTTCTAGCAAACGCCCTGCCCGCTTGGAATTGACTACCAATGAAAAAGCCTTGGTTGATCAAGGTAAAGCCTCTTTAGGCATGGTACGCGTGCTGCAAGCCGATGGTTCAGCTCGACCACAATCGGTATTGCTTGGCTTAAACAACCGCGCAACAGTACAAGTCATTCGTGGCCTAAAACTGGGCGATCAAGTCATTATTGCCGATGGTTCCGATACCTCAAACGATGCGGCGAAGCGTGGTGGTCGTGTTGGCCCATCAGTGAGAATGTAAGATGAGTCAGTCACAACCTCTGTTAGAGGTCACCAATCTGACCCGTGAATTCCCTGCGGGTGAATCTACAGTGCAGATTCTCAAAGGCATTGATCTGAAGATTTACCCAGGTGAATTGGTTGCGATTGTAGGTCAGTCGGGTTCGGGAAAATCCACCCTCATGAATATTTTGGGCTGTCTGGATCAACCCACCACAGGCAGCTACAAAGTCAAAGGACGTGAAACCCCACAACTTGAAGCCGATGAACTGGCACAGCTACGTCGTGAATATTTTGGTTTTATTTTCCAGCGCTATCACTTATTGGGTGATTTAAGCGCTGCGGGCAACGTCGAAGTGCCTGCAATTTATGCAGGTGCCGATGTTGAAGAACGACAAACTCGCGCAACTGCGCTGCTCAGTGATTTAGGTCTAGCCGATAAAACCCAAAACCGCCCAAGTCAGCTTTCAGGTGGGCAACAACAACGTGTATCCATTGCACGTGCCTTGATGAATGGTGGCGATGTGATTCTTGCCGATGAACCCACAGGTGCACTCGACAAGAATAGCGGTATTGAAGTGATGCGGATTTTGCGTGAGCTGAATGCCAAAGGTCACACCATCATCTTGGTCACACATGACCATAATGTCGCTAAAAATGCCACACGGATTATTGAAATCAGTGATGGGCTTATTATTTCTGATCAGCCCAACACACCTGCCGATCAGGATGATATTACTCAACAAACCTTGCAACATCCGCCACAAAAAAGAACTTCAGCTTGGCGCTCTGTATTTGATCGTTTAGGTGAAGCCTTCCGCATGGCGCTACTGGCGATGAATGCACATCGCATGCGCACCTTTTTAACCATGCTCGGGATTATTATCGGGATCGCTTCGGTTGTATCTGTTGTGGCACTGGGCAATGGTTCACAGAAACAAATTTTAGAAAACATCAGCAGTTTAGGCACCAATACCATCACCGTGTTTCAAGGGCGTGGTTTTGGTGATACCTCGCGCTCATCTCAGCTTAAAACCCTAATTCCTGCCGATGCCGATGCTTTGGCAGAACAACCTTATGTGGATGGCGTCAGCCCATCAGTCAATAGCAACGTCACGGTACGCTTTAAAGACACAGAGGCTTCTGCCACAGTCAATGGGGTGAGTGAAGACTTTTTCTATGTACGCGGCATGAATTTCCAGTCGGGTCAGCCTTTTGACAAACACAGCGTGCTGGAACAAGCGCAAGATGTGGTGATTGATCACAACACCAAAAATACATTTTTTAGTGATGGCAGCAACCCTGTCGGGCAAGTAATTTTATTGGGCAGCGTACCCAGCCGTATTATTGGCGTGGTCGAAGAACAAAAAAGCATGATGGGCAATGCCGACAGCTTAAATGTGTATTTGCCCTACACTACGGTAATGAGCCGCATGCTTGGCCAAAGCCATGTGCGCAGCATTATTGTACGAGTCAAAGATGAATATCCAAGTGCTGCAGCAGAAAATGCCATCCTAAGTCTGTTGGTACAGCGTCATGGTGCGCAGGATGTATTTACTCAAAATGCCGACAGTATCCGTGAAACCATCCAACAAACTACCGCCACCATGACCTTACTGGTTTCTGCTATTGCAGTGATTTCACTGGTGGTCGGTGGAATTGGCGTAATGAACATCATGTTGGTCTCTGTCACAGAACGCACCCAAGAAATTGGGGTACGCATGGCAGTCGGCGCACGACAAAGCGATATTTTGCAGCAATTTTTAATTGAAGCCATTTTAGTGTGTATTTTAGGCGGTGTACTTGGCGTCTTGCTCGCACTCGGAATTGGGCAATTGATTAATCATGTGGCAGGTGGAACCTTTCAAATGGCGTACTCCACCACCTCGATTGTAGCCGCTTTTGTCTGTTCAAGCCTGATTGGAATTGTGTTCGGTTTTATTCCTGCACGTAATGCTGCCCAACTGAACCCTGTCGATGCGCTATCTAGAGAATAAGGAATTAGAGTAAGGAATGATGATGCGATTTAACCAGAAGTCACGACAATTCAGCCAACTCGTCACTGCGCTTTTTCTTGGCAGCAGCTTAGTGGGTTGTGCAGCCGTAGTCAAAACACCTTATCAGGCACCTGCTGTAAATATTCCTCAACAGTTTGAGCAGCAGCAAAAAAGCCAGCAAGTCCTTGCACAACTAAATACAGACCGTTGGTGGACACTCTTTCACGATGCTGCTTTAAATCAATTGGTTGAACAAGTCTTGGCGCGTAACAGTGACCTCGCGGTTGCAGGACTGAATTTACAACAAGCCAGATTACAAGCCAAACAAAGCCAAAGTCAGCAAGGTGTCCAGATTGGCAATGCAGGTATTTCTACAGGGCATCAATTTAGTTTAGAGGGCAATGGTGATACAGCGCGTGGGATTTCGCTGAATTATCCCGGACTGAGCTATGAATTGGACTTATTCGGTAAACTTGCCAATCAGACTGAAGCTGCACGTTGGGAAGCCTTAGCCACCGAACAAGACTTACAAGCCACCGCACAAAGCCTGATTGCAACCACTGCCAATTTATATTGGCAATTGGGTTATTTAAATGAACGCTATGTTGTCGCACAACAAAACCTTGCCAGTACGCAAAAAACGTATCAATTGGTCAGTGCGCAATATCGCGCGGGTGCAGTTTCAGGATTGGATTTAAACCAAGCCGAACAAGCCCTGCAAAGTCAAAAATCAACCTTGAGCCAAATTGCACAGCAAAAAGTTGAAACACGCACCGCCTTGGCAGTTTTACTGCATCAACCTGTGCAAATGTTGAATATCAATGAACCACAGAGTTTAGCCGCTGTTCGTTTACCGAATATTACTGCTGGCTTACCTGCAGAACTGCTGTCACGTCGTCCCGACTTACGTGCAGCCGAATTACGTTTACGTAAAGCCTTGGCCAATAAAGATGCCAATCGAGCCAGTTATTACCCATCCATCAGTCTTACAGGCACACTCAGTACAGGTGTCGGTACAGGCGCGCATACCTCTTTAAGCGATGCCCTAAAAAACCCAATTGCCACTTTAGGTGCAGGTTTAACCCTGCCATTTTTGCAATGGAATGATATGCAGCGCGATCTAAAAGTGAATGCTTTGGAATATGAAAAAGCCATTGTGCAATATCGACAAACTTTATATAAAGCCTTTGCCGATGTCGAAAATGCACTGTCAGCACGAACCGCGCTGAATCAACAAGTCGCGCTGCAAAGCCGCAATTTAGCACTGGCAGAGAAAACTGAACGCTTAACTGAGGTGCGTTATCGGCATGGTGCGATTACCTTAAAAAACCTGCTAGATGCACAAGAAACCACCCGCAATGCACGTTTAAGTTTATTGCAGACCAAGCAAAACCAATACAACGCCTATGTGACTTTATTGCAAGCGTTGGGTGGTAGTCCGATTCAAAACATTCAATAATGCAAGAGTTGATCTAAATTGATCACGATAAAAAAAGCCTGTGGATGATTTTAAACATCCACAGGCTTTTGCTTGCTTTGTATATAAACTTTGAAATTAAGTTTTCTCAGATAATAACGCTTCTTTACTTAATACTTGATGGCTACTGGTCGCAATTGGCAAACTGACTTTAAAAGTCGTTCCCACACCTTCTTTCGATTCCACCACAATTTGCCCGTGGTTCAAATCGACAAAACGCTTACACAACACCAAACCTAAACCAATACCCTTTTCACCTGCAGTGCCTTTAAAACTAACAGTAAGTTTAGGCTCGAACAGCGTTTCGAGTTGTTGTGCAGTCATGCCCAAACCCGTATCTTGAATATAAATATCCACACTGGTTTCTGTTTGCTCTGCACGTAAAATGACTTTGCCTGTGCCATCGGTAAAGGTAAATTTCAGCGCATTCGACACCAAATTTTGAATCACCGAGGTAATCATATTGATGTCGGCATAAACCTTAATGCCTTCTTCAACTTGATCAATCAGTTCAATATTTTTCTTGATTGCCAAACTTTTCAACACATCGCAAACAATTTTGGTCGATTGCTTTAACTCAAAATTAATTGGGTGATACACAAAGCGTCCACCCTCTGCCATCGCCCAATTCAATAAACTTTCTAGCAAGTTATAGGTCGATTGTGCTGTGTCGAATAAATAGTCGGCAATATTTTGAATACTAGAATCATCCAAAGTTTCGCGCTCTTGCGCTAAAACTTCCGAAAACCCCAATAAGCCATGAAATGGCGCGCGCAAATCATGCGCAATAATTTGGAAAAATTTGGTTTTACTAAAATTCAATGCAGACTGCTGTTCATACAGTTCTTTTAAGCTTGCATAATCAACTTTTAATTCAATATAACGCACCAAACCTGCAGCAAACTCCGCCACTGTCGGCAAAGCACCTAAACTAAACGCTTCTTCACGATGATCAAATAACAACAACTGCCCAATCGACTCGCCATCGGTTTTGAGTAAATCCAGTGCGATTAGGCGCGCGGCTTCTATCCCCAAACTTGCGATGTGCTGCACAAAATTTGCATATTGAGGATGTTGAGGTTCAATCAGTTGCTGACCTTGAAAGAAAGCGTCTAACCGTGCGTTTGGGTTGGCACGAAAGGCTTTAAAAACTTGATTGGTGGAATACCAGATGTACGGCTCATTTTTAAAAGTCAAAATGGCATGATCTACTTGCAGCATTTGACGGGCAAACTTCAAAAAACCATCAATTTGGTTACTTGGCGTATGTACACCCAATAATAACGAGAGTGTGCAAGCACTGAGTTGCTCCGTTTCAGGACCAATTTCCAGCAACTGTATTTTCATTTTTGCCTCGTTAATTAAAGTGTGCCGCGCCTATGAATTATTTTGTCTACAAAACTCATCCACTGAATTCAGAGTTAACTTACAAACTTTAACACAAAACACAAGCTTTCAAACTAATTTAAAAAACTGCGTAACAACTCGGCATTTCTTCTTTACTACTTGATTTTTTCATCTATGGATTAACAAGGGTTTAGCTCACGCTTGATTATGATTTTTGATGGATCAAACGGTGCTACAAACCCACTAAAAAATACGCTTATTTTTGTAAAATTTGGACCATAAAAATAGATCTAAACTTTTAAAATATAAATCAGGCTTTTTATCTGTAGATTTCCCTCCGTTTTTGAAGAAAATCTCAACTTCTATACAAGAGTTTACATTGCATCACACTGTAAAAAATAGAAGCAACATATTGATAAACATATAAAATAAATAGAATAAATATATCCACCTATCATTTTCATCGGTTATTTATCAAACATTCGACTTAAGTCGAACCCTCAACTGGTTAATTTATAATAAAATATACATATATTTTTGATGTCATATCTTCATCATACGATTTGATTAGTATTTCAACAGTAAATACTCAAGGCGATTTTTAGGTTTAAATAGGCTCATTTTTACATTAAGCCGTGTCTTGACTCGCACAAATGCGACACATCATTTCGTAGCGAAATGGCGTCATCACTGTAATTACGTTGACTGAAATGCATAGAGAGTCGATACTCTCAAGGTTAAATTAGGCAAATCGGTTCGCAGGGGCTGAGTCATCATCTCGCTCCTAAAAAACTCAATCAAAGCAAGGGGCTATATATGGCTGGTGGAAAGTCAAAAATCATTTACACACTGACCGATGAGGCGCCATTGTTGGCGACCTACTCTCTACTGCCGATCATTGAGACCTTTACTAAGCCTGCTGGCATCGAGATTGTCAAGAGTGATATCTCTGTAGCAGCACGCGTACTCTCTGAATTCTCGGAATACCTAAGCGAAGAACAGAAGGTAGCCGACAACCTCGCAGAGCTTGGACGTCTCACGCAAGATCCAGATACCAATATCATCAAACTTCCAAACATCAGTGCTTCAGTTGCTCAGTTAGTTGCATGTATCAAGGAATTACAAGCAAAAGGCTATGCAATTCCTGACTATCCTGAAAATGCGGACACTGAAGAAGAGAAAGCTTTACGCGCTCGTTTTGGTAAATGCTTAGGTTCAGCAGTAAACCCTGTATTACGTGAAGGTAACTCTGACCGTCGTGCGCCTGCTGCAGTGAAAAACTATGCAAAAAAACACCCACACTCTATGGGTGAATGGAAGCAATGGTCACAAACTCACGTTTCACACATGGATGAAGGTGACTTCTACCATGGCGAAAAATCGATGACGCTTGACCGCGCACGTAATGTAAAAATGGAACTCATCACTCATTCTGGTGAAACCATTGTATTGAAAGAAAAAGTAGCGTTACTTGATGGCGAAATCATCGATTCTATGTTCATGAGCAAGAAAGCACTTTGCGACTTCTATGAAAAAGAATTGGATGATTGTAAAGAAGCAGGCATTTTGTTCTCTTTACACGTAAAAGCGACCATGATGAAAGTTTCACACCCAATTGTATTTGGTCACTGTGTGAAAATTTACTATAAAGAAGCGTTTGAAAAACACGGTAAATTGTTTGAAGAACTTGGCATTAACGTCAACAACGGTATGGCAGGTCTTTATGAAAAGATCGAAACCTTACCAACTTCTTTACGTGAAGAAATCATCGAAGATTTACACGCATGCCAAGAACACCGCCCTGCACTTGCAATGGTGGATTCTGCAAAAGGCATCACCAACTTCCACTCTCCAAACGACGTAATTGTAGATGCTTCTATGCCTGCAATGATTCGTGGTGGCGGTAAAATGTGGGGTGCTGACGGTAAACCTTACGACTGTAAAGCAGTAATGCCTGAATCTACTTTCGCGCGTATTTACCAAGAAATGATCAATTTCTGTAAGTGGAATGGTAACTTCGACCCACGTACGATGGGTACTGTGCCAAACGTAGGTTTGATGGCGCAAAAAGCTGAAGAATACGGCTCACACGACAAGACTTTTGAAGTTCCTGCTGCAGGTGTTGCAAACATCACTGATATTGACACTGGTGAAGTGTTGATGACTCAAAACGTAGAAGAAGGCGACATCTGGCGTATGTGTCAGGTGAAAGATGCACCTATTCGCGACTGGGTTAAACTTGCAGTAACACGTGCACGTAACTCTGGTATGCCAGCAATTTTCTGGTTAGACCCGTACCGTCCACACGAAAACGAAGTGATCAAGAAAGTTCAAAAATACTTAAAAGATCACGACACGACTGGTTTAGATATTCAAATCATGTCACAAGTTCGTGCGATGCGTTATACACTTGAGCGTGTTGCGCGTGGTTTAGACACCATTTCTGTAACAGGTAACATCTTACGTGACTACCTCACTGACTTGTTCCCAATTATGGAGCTTGGTACTTCTGCGAAAATGTTATCTATCGTTCCGTTAATGGCGGGTGGTGGTATGTACGAAACTGGTGCGGGTGGTTCTGCGCCTAAACACGTACAACAACTTGTTGAAGAAAACCACTTACGTTGGGATTCATTAGGTGAGTTCCTTGCGCTTGCTGCTTCTTTAGAAGAAATGGGTATTAAAGAAGATAATACTCGTGCGAAATTACTTGCATCAACTCTTGATCAAGCGACCAGCAAATTACTGGACAACGACAAGTCTCCATCACGTCGTACTGGCGAACTGGACAACCGTGGCAGCCACTTCTACTTGGCAAAATTCTGGGCAGAAGCACTTGCTGCTCAAGATGAAGATGCTGAGTTGAAAGCGAAGTTTGCACCACTTGCACAAGCTTTAGCTGCAAACGAAGACAAAATTGTTGCTGAACTTGCGGAAGTACAAGGTAAATCGGTTGATATCGGTGGTTACTACGCAGTAGATCAAGCTAAAGTGAATGCAGTAATGCGTCCAAGCGCAACATTCAATGCTGCTCTTGATGCAGCTCAATAAGTTGATGCAAAACTAACCTAAGTTAGTGATGTAAAAAACCAGCGCTTCGGTGCTGGTTTTTTTACACCCTCATTTATATAGTGTTATGACAACTATTTCATTTAATGCTTAGATCTAAATTTTATGAATGTGAGTTATCAAAGGTTAGGATTTTTCATTCAACTAGAGCCATAAAATAAGGAAAACCTAAAATGGCAAATTCGTGGAGAATACCAAAGCACATAGAAGATGCGGTCTCGGAGCGAGACCTGTGCTGTGTATATTGCGGCAAAAAGTTTGGCACTGAAAGAGCCAATAAGAAGTCTTGGGAACACATTATCAACGATATAAGAATTACAACCTTATCCAATATTGCATTGTGCTGTATTGGCTGCAATGCATCTAAAGGCAATAAAGACTTAGCAACTTGGCTCCATTCTGAGAATGCTCGAAAAAGAGGCGTCACCACTGAGACAATTGCAGATGTCATCAAAGTAGCTTTAGATAGTGAACAAAGCTTTTAAGTACTACAAGCCCTATAAGACACCCGATCAATCACATTTGATTATTGTATTGATCTAATAATTTAAGCTTAGCATCTGATTCCACCATGAG
>NZ_JAYJLK010000039.1:0-22966 GCF_051948795.1 Acinetobacter sp. Lyrl_1 | reverse complement strand
TACTAAATAATACGAAGATTCAAGGTAAAAACATGACATCATCAAAACACACTTATCACCCCCAATATAGACAGCCTACCACATCACCAACAAAGCCATGCTTTGTCCACTCAGCTATGGCATACTTAAAACAAGAATGAAATGACATCAAAACATGAGACATGATCATGAATAAAACCATGAAGAATACAATGATTATTTTGGCTATGACGGGACTTGGGTTAGGTTTATCCGCTTGTCAAAGTTTGCCTGAGCAAAACGAGAATAGTTTTATTGGCTATAAAGTCGAAAGCAAAACTGATCGCAACGCAGTATTAGCCTACACTCTTGCAGGACGTCAAAACCAACAGCGCGATGAAAGTAAATTACAGCGTGCCTGCCAAAAAGAACTTGGTGCGCATAAAACTTATCAATTGCGGATTTTAAGTATTAATGAAGTGGTGAATCCTGCAGCCAACCAACAAGACCCGTATGGTCGCCAACTTGGGCAAAGCCGCACCTCTATTGGCTTATCGAACACACCTGAGCTACATAGCAGTGAAAACTATGCTACACGTCAGGCCTTAGATGCTCGCCCAAGCACACTGCGCATTGTGCGTTATAGCTGCAATTAATTCGCGCCACAAAACTGGCTTCCTATAAGACGTGATGAGTTATCGCGTCTTATAAAAACTCACATTACGGAACTCTTTGGCTTCATCCAAATCTGGCCATGTGGTCGCGCTGCGTTCATCTATTTTTATATATTGTGGATGACTAAAGTTTTTCACTCGGCTGTCTGCCACCCAAACTTCTGGGGCGAACTTTAAGAACTCATCTAAAAAGAAGCGATTGCATTGATCATAAAGCACATCGGCAGCCAGCAATACATCCACTTGTTCTGCTTTGTATATATCATCTAAATATTCAAGCGCTACATTATTTAATTCAGCATTGGCTCGACAGGCTGCAAGACTAATAGGATCAATATCACAGCAAATTACCCGTTTGGCACCTGCCATTTTTGCAGCAATCGCCACCACGCCTGAACCCGCACCGAAGTCTAAAACAACTTTATCTTTAACTTGCTGCGGTTCTGCCAATAACCATTGCGCCATTGCAAATCCCGAAGCCCAACAGAAAATCCAGTACGGCGTGTCATTCCAAATACGACGAATGACTTCATCATCTAGCTTATCGGTCGGAAATACAGGCGGAATAAGCCACAGTGAAATAGGCGTTTCAGGCAATTGCTGTGCCAGTAATTCACAATTTGGAATTACATCATGTAAAGCATCTAAAAGATGTTCAGGGGCTTTAGGAAATTGAAAGGTACAGCTCATTGGATTTTTATTCGTTCTAATTTAAAAAGTTCCCTCTGCTTTTTTAAAGGAGAGGGAGCATTCATTATTTTTACAATGAATTCCCCACTCTTTTTTAGGAGAGTTAGGGAGAGAATTTTTAAGCCCTCATCCCAGCCTTCTCCCTGAGCCGTATACGGCGCAAGAGAAGGAGCATCCATTATTTTCACAATGAATTTCCCCTCTCCTGAGCAAAATTTAAAGCACTGCTTTTAAATTGAAGCGCAAGAGAGGGTTAGGGAGAGGTCTTCATCAACCTAACGCTTTCTCAGCCGCTTCAACCGTTTGACGAATCAAAGTTGTAATGGTCATTGGGCCAACGCCACCTGGTACAGGCGTATATGCAGAAGCAATCTCTTCAATGCCTTGCAATTGGATATCACCAACACCACCGCCATCACGTGGATGGAAGCCTGCATCAACAACCACAGCGCCTGGTTTGATCCAGTCTTTTTGAATCAATTCAGCTTTACCAACCGCACCAACAATAATGTCCGCTTGTTTCACAAAACTTGCAAGATCTTGGGTACGTGAATGGCAAATGGTTACTGTTGCATTGGCTTCAAGAAGCATCGCAGCCATTGGTTTACCTAAAATTGCCGAACGCCCCACAACAACGGCATGTTTGCCTGCAATTTCAATGTTTTTTTCTTTAAGAATGGTCATAATGCCTGCAGGTGTTGCAGAACCATATGCAGCTTCGCCCATTGCCATACGACCATAACCTAAACAGGTCACACCATCTACGTCTTTTGCAAGTGAAATCGCATCAAAACAAGCACGCTCATCAATTTGTGCAGGCACTGGGTGTTGCAACAAAATACCATGCACATCAGGATTGGCATTCAATTTTTCAATTTCTGCCAATAATTGTTCTGTGGTGGTTTCTGTTGGCAATTCTACTTTTAAAGAATCCATGCCCACACGACGGCAAGCATTGCCCTTCATGCGTACATAAGTTGCAGATGCACCGTCATCACCGACCAAAATAGTCGCTAGAATTGGGGTACGACCTGATTTTGCTTTTAACGCTTCTACACGTGTTAACAGATCAGCTTCAATTTGTTTTGCCAATGCACGACCGTCTAAAATTAATGCCACGGCACATCTCCAAATGTTGATATGAATCAATTTTGCAAATAATACATGATTATTTAGACTATTTTATTCTATATGTCGAATTAATGTGCATCTGCTCATTTAATAGTATTGTTTTTTTTTCAGAGCTTGCTAATATACGCATCACAAGACGCGGCGGGGTGGCAGAGTGGTCATGCAGCGGACTGCAACTCCGTGGACGCCGGTTCGATTCCGACCTCCGCCTCCAATCTTGTAAAACTATGCCCGAGTGGTGAAATCGGTAGACACAGGGGATTTAAAATCCCCCGCCCTCAAAGCGTGCCAGTTCGAGTCTGGCCTCGGGCACCATTTTAAAATAGATTAAAATGGTGCAAATAAAGAACCCAGCATTAAGCTGGTTTTTTTATGCCTAAATTTTAGGTTTTCCCCTCTTTATTCAATATTCAATGATGTCTTTATGAACCCTAAACAAGCGCTTCTTGATTTGCAGCAATTGCAACAACAATACCCTGCTGCATTTAAAAGAAATATTTTGTTTTATGGTTTTATTCAAAGCAAAGGCATGCTGGATGATTGGAAAGAAATGATTCCATGGGTCTTGGCCTGCCTGATTTTTATTCCTATTTCAATCAGTCTGGCGCACGGGATTCAAAACTTTGCACCGCAGTACGATGCCTTTCAAGCCAAGGCATTGGCGATTTTAGCCATCATGTTAGGTTTTATGCTGCTTCTACCTTATGTGTTGTATCAAATTAAACACAGTTCGGCATCGTGGTATCAACTACAGCAACATGCCACCATAAAAATAGCAGTATTGATTCTGCTACAAGCGGTAAATTTCGCCTATTTTCAGAGTGCAATTCTGCAAGGGATTTTATTCTTTTTCTGCATCAGTTTTGGTTTTGTACGTTTCTATAAAGAGAATATGTTCCGTGACCACATAAGCCTTGAACAAAAATATTGCTTAACGCAATTTCGCCGTGCTGCGTATTGGTCATATCGTCAAGCTGCTAAAATTCAATATCGGATGTATTTTTCCAATAAAAATAGCCCTCGTTTTGCCCAATTGAATCAGCAATATCAACATGCAATTCAGTTACATCAACAACTGATGCAGGTTGAACACAATTTATGTAAAAGCATTAAATACATAGATTTAGACAGTTATATTCAAGATAAACTCGATTAAAAACCTCCGCTTAATCATCAAAAAAAACCGAGCAACTTAGACTCGGTTTTCTGTAAATATCACACCAATTTTAAGCAGTTTTAGCGACATCAATGATTGGTTTTAAGTCTACACCATACTTCTGTTGATGACCACGCGTATCATCGAGTTTGTATTCACGTGCCTTAACCGTATCTATAAACTTCCAATCTGCAACCACTTGCGCACGATCAAAAGTCACCGTTAAATAACCACGTTGATTTAAGTTGCAATAATCCAGTTCATCAATCAGTTCTTGAAAGGCATATTCCAACGCTGCCATTTCGTCTGCAGGCACATTTAAGTAATACTCAATTCCGGGCGATGATACCGAGCTGGTCGCGAATTCCAACCCAACCTCATGATTTGTTTCATGTGTATGCAAGGTTGCAGCCCAAGCATTGTGAGTATCACCTGCCAACACCACTGCTTTTTTCCCAAGTTGCTGCAATGTCCCATACACAACTTCTCGCTCGTAAGCATAACCATCCCAAGCATCGAGGTTATAAGGTGCAACCGCATACAAACGTGCCTTATCTACTGCTGTCAAAGTTGGATCATTCGCTTTTAAACGCAATTTCAGCGTGACCAATTCTGTAATTTTCTGCTTCATTTGTGCAAGTGTTTCAGGTTGCTGATCACCATTGGTGATTTTCGCTAAAGGCAATAACAGTTCTTGTGGAATCAGCATTTTCGCCATCAACACTTGTTGAGCCAAAACATTCCAAGTAGCCTTAGACTGCTCCAACTGCTTTTGCAACCATTCTCGTTGAACTCCACCCATCAATGTGCGTTGATCACTAAATAAATCTGCCTGAAATTTAGCAGCATCAATACCTTCTGCCGTCATATAGTTAGCATAATCTAATTGCTTATGACGCGCCAAAATACGCGTATCCAGCATCATCAAATTCACCAAACCACCAAAATCAAACTGGCGATAAATATTCAAATGATCATTTTCTGCAACTGGACGAATTGGCATCCACTCGAAATAAGCCTGTAATGCCGCAATTTTACGTTCTATAAAGCTGCCTTCACCTTCTTGATGATTATCTGCACCCGCTTCCCAAGTATCATTACTGAGTTCATGGTCATCCCAAATGACAATAAATGGATGGCGTTGGTGAGCAGTCTGCAAATCAGCATCGGTACGATATAAAGCATAACGTTTACGATAATCATCTAACTTGATAATTTCTTTATCATTGTCTGCAGCAAAGGTACGTCCTAACTGTTTTGCATCGTCAGTCGCGTAGCCACCTTGTCCATATTCATAAATATAATCACCCAAGTGAATAATCACATCCAGATTGTTTTCCTGTGCCATTTCTTTATACACATGAAAATAACCTGCGGGATAGTTCGAGCAAGAACAGACCGCAAATTTCACTTGATCGCTGCGTTGTGGCAAGGTTTTGGTCTGTCCTATAGCAGAAACCGTATTACCAAAGCGGAAACGGTAATAATATTTAGTCCCTGCCTGTAAACGATCTGCGTCCACTTTAACAGTAAAATCTTGCGCTGCGCTGGTTTGTACTTTGCCAGTATTTACCAATTGCTTAAACGCCTCATCGCTGGCAATTTCCCAAACCACTTCAATGCATGCTGCCATGTCACTTGGCGTTACGCGTGTCCATATAATGATACGATCATGCAGCGGATCACCACTGGCGACACCATGCAAAAACTGCACCTTTAATGCATTTTCTGCTGTATTTTCATTGTCATCACCACATGCAGTTAATGCGACTGGCAATGACAACGCCCCAAAACCAGCCAAACTTTTTTGAATCAGCTCTCGGCGAGTTAAGCGAATGTTCATGAATATTCCTTTTATTTTTCTTGAGCGCTCAACATAGAAATTTATGATTTCGCTTTGATCTCAAATTCATGAAATATTGATGACAAACAGCAGAAATATACTGCAAACCGAACTTTTTTCAAGCTAATAAGTTGAATTGATTGAAAAGAAAGCAATTGTAAATAAATTTACTTGCCAAGATTTATTTCGTCCTCTATTATTGCGCACATGCCCGAGTGGTGAAATCGGTAGACACAGGGGATTTAAAATCCCCCGCCCTCAAAGCGTGCCAGTTCGAGTCTGGCCTCGGGCACCATTTTAATGAATCAAATCATTCAAATGGTGCAAATAAAGAACTCCAGCATTAAGCTGGTTTTTTTATGCCTAAAAATATAATATTGAAAACGATAACACTTATGTGCCGATGATTTGAAATGTCTCTACAACGCTTTATCTTCTCTTTCAAATGGGTGATCTGTTTATGCTGCTTGCTCAGTTTTGCAAGCCATGCACAAAATCCCAGCCTTGAGTCAGCAACCGAATCCGTAAACCCAATTGAAACTGATGCAGAATTTTATGATGTTTTTGCAGGAACATTGCAATATAAAAATCAAGAATTACAATTACGTCGTTGCAGCTTAGGCAACAATTTATATTTATTAAATTTCCAAAATCCTGAAGAAGAAAAGCAACTCAAAACTTTGCTGCAACAAAATACAAAGTTTTGGGTCAATTTAATTGCACAGCCGAATGAACATAATGGGCTATATACGTTGAATGTTCGGGAAATTGCAGAACTACATACACAGCAAAGTTGCCATTTGGATGATGTTTTAGATGATTTATTGAATCACCCATAAATTAAAGCTGAAAGAGAGTGACCTATCACCACTCTCTCGTTGCAATCAACTCTTCCATTTCAATCTCGAAATAGCCTTGATCTTGCAGCACCATCATCATCGCCTCAGCAATATAATCTGCTGCGGTATCGTCCAAATCTGAATCCAGATCTTCAAATTGTGGTTTCATTTTATTGATGGCTTGCACGGTCTGATCAGCAAAATAATAAATATCCGTTTCAGATAAATTGGATTTAGACACGTGTTTTGCAAACTGTTGAATCAGTTGTTTTAACTCAGCAACTAAAATATCAGGATAAAATTCATCATCAAACATCGGGAGAAGTAAATCTGCAAACATACAGGCACTCAAAAATACAGAGATTCAAGCGTGCCTATATAGCATAAGCAGGGCTTTAATTCTAGCTTCGCCCCAAATCTATAAACAGCGATTAATTTGCTAACAGCATTGCTTGCCAGACTTTAATGGCATCAGACATAGCCTTAACATCATGCGCACGCACCATACAAGCACCTTGCTGAATACTGAGTAAATGTGCCGCTACAGAACCAACTGCACGCTGTGTTGGCTCTGCCCCACCCAAAGCTTCACCAATAAAGCGTTTACGAGACAATGCCGATAAAATTGGATACCCCATACCATTCAGTTGATACAACTCATTTAACAATTTCAAGTTCTGTTGTGCATTTTTAGCAAAACCAAAACCCGGATCAATCATGATATTTTCAGGCTTGACCCCTTCCGCCAAAGCATCAGCGACACGTTGCTGCAATTCTGCAATCACATCTGCTGTGACATCATCATATTGATCTAAATTGTTCATGGTAGTCGGTTCACCACGCATGTGCATAATAATCACGGGAATATTTAACTCAGCGGCTGTGTGCAACGCATTGGGGCGGGTCAGCGCACGTACATCATTCCAGATATGCGCCCCTGCAGCTACGGCAGCACGAATCACTTCGGGCTGTGACGTATCAATCGAAAGTACCACATCATAAGCAGATAAGGCTTCTACCACAGGAACCACACGACGAATTTCTTCTTCTACACTCACAGGACTAGCTCCTGGACGTGTTGATTCGCCGCCAATATCAATCACGGTTGCACCTTCTGCCATCATTTCCAAAGCACGCGCCACAGCAGCATCTTTTTCATTATGTCGCCCACCATCACTAAACGAGTCTGGTGTCACATTTAGAATTCCCATCACATGCGGCTGAGATAAATCTAAACGCAAACGTCCACATTGCAATACGCGCTTGGGTAATGGCATCAGCTGCATGCTGGTCTTCCTTTCAATTTGAAAAGCTTATTTTAACAAGGGTAATTTTGAAGATGTTGAATTCTTTTCAGTGCGCTTCAACATTACCAATATTCCTGTTGCAACGGCGCATAAACCACACGAATAAAAAAAGAGCCTTTATACAAAGACTCTTTTTAACATTATGTGAACTGATTAGCTCGCTGGTAATGGTGGCGGTGTGCTTGGACCATCAGTTGGTGTTACATCAATCACAGGATTGTCTGCAATATACACTTTCGGTGGCTGTGGCTCACGACCTTCCATAATGTCGCGGATTTGGTCACGATCAATGGTTTCCCATTCCAACAATGCTTTTACCATTGCGTGGGCAATATCTTGGTTATTTTCCAAAATATCGCGGGCAACTTTATATTGCTCATCAATAATACGACGAACTTCAGCATCCACTTGTTGCTGGGTGGCTTCAGAAATGGTACGGCTGCCTAAACTACCCATGAATGATTGTTGTGTATCGTCTTCATAGACCATTACGCCTAACTTGTCAGACATACCGTATTTGGTCACCATCGCACGTGCTAATTTAGTCGCACGCTCAAAGTCATTCGATGCACCTGTCGACATTTGATTAATAAAGACTTCTTCTGCAATACGACCACCAAACAAGATAGACAAGTCGTTCAGCATTTTGTCTTTATAATGGCTAGTTTGGTCATGTTCAGGCAATTGCCATGTCACACCCAATGCCCAGCCACGCGGCATAATCGTTACTTTATGCACAGGGTCTGTACCCGGCAGCATTTCAGCAACAATCGCATGACCTGCTTCATGATAAGCCGTTGCACGACGTTCTTCTTCACGCAGCACCATCGACTTACGTTCAGGGCCCATATACAACTTGTCTTTAGCATCTTCAAAGTCGTGCATATCCACCGTATTTTTATTACGACGGGCAGCAAACAATGCAGCTTCATTCACAAGGTTCGCCAATTGCGCACCAGAGAAGCCCGGTGTACCACGTGCCAAGACTTTGACATCTACACCTGTAACTGAAGGCAACTTTTTCAAGTGAACATTCAGAATTTGCTCACGACCTTTAATGTCTGGCAAGCCAACCATGACTTGACGGTCAAAACGACCTGGGCGCAATAAAGCTTTATCCAGTACATCGGCACGGTTTGTCGCAGCGATAACAATAATGCCTTCATTGCCTTCAAAACCGTCCATTTCAACAAGCATTTGGTTAAGTGTTTGCTCACGTTCATCGTGACCACCACCTGTACCTGAACCACGGTGACGACCTACCGCATCAATCTCATCAATAAAGATGATACATGGTGCATGGCGTTTAGCTTGCTCAAACATATCACGGACACGAGAAGCACCTACACCCACGAACATTTCAACGAAGTCAGAACCAGAAATGCTAAAGAATGGTACTTTGGCTTCGCCTGCAATGGCTTTCGCCAATAAGGTTTTACCTGTACCCGGTGGACCCACCATCAACACACCTTTAGGAATAGTTGCACCTAAACGCTTGAATTTAGCAGGGTCTTTTAAGAAATCTACAATTTCAACTACTTCTTGTTTTGCTTCGTCACAACCTGCAACATCGGCAAATGTGACTTTAATTTGGTCTTCAGACAACATTTTGGCTTTAGATTTACCAAAGCTCATCGGGCCGTTTTTACCACCTGCACCGCCACCCATGTTGCGCATAAAGAACATGAATAACAAAATGATTAAAAGTACAGGGAAACTTGCGATCAATAGTTGCATTAACAAACCTTGACGTTGAGGTGCAGTACCTTCAACAACAACGTTGTTTTTAATCAGATTCGGCATCAGTTCAGGATCTTGAACTGCTGGACGAATGCTTTCAAAGGACGAGCCGTTGACTTTTTCGCCACTAATTCTTTCGCCATCAATTGTGACTTGCTTAATTTGACCAGCATTCACCGCTGTAACGAACTCTGAATAGTTCATTGCAGTTGGCTTTTCACTGTTATTGATGTTGCTGAAAATTAGAATCAGCACACCAAGTATAATCAGCCACAATACGGCATTCTTGAAGAGATCGCTCAAAGCTTTATTCCCATATCAATCTAATTTGATCATGCCCGTTACTGGGTGACCTTTCATTCAAAAAGCTGAAGATCAGCTAGACAATTCATTAAAAACGTACAAAATGCACAATTTTTAACGGCTTGGCAAGTAAACTTTATTTAGACGCTTTTTTACGTCCTTGTCCAATAAGGAATACTTCTTTGGAACGCGCCCGTGAAGCAGCGGGTTTTGCTGTCTTTAGAACATCAAAACTGTCCACGACCTGTTTACGAAATTCGTCAAACCCCGAACCTTGGAACACTTTGACCACAAACTGGCCATTGGGTCCCAATACACGGTTGGCAAAATCGAGCGCCAACTCGCATAAGTAAATTTGACGCGGTTGATCTACAGCTTTATTACCTGATGTATTGGGGGCCATATCGGAAATTACAACGTCTACCGTGCGTCCGTTTAAAATATTTAACAATTTTTCGAACACTTCTTCTTCGCGGAAGTCACCTTGTAAAAAGGTCACATCTGGTAATGCGTCCATTTCCAAAATATCGGAAGCGATCACCAAACCTTTGTCGCCGACAAGTTTCCCTGCGATTTGCGACCAACTGCCTGGTGCTGCTCCCAAGTCCACCACCGTCATGCCAGGTTTGATCAGTTTATATTTTTCTTGAATCTCAAGTAGTTTGTATGCAGCACGTGCACGATACCCTTCTTTTTGCGCTCTTTTCACAAAGGGATCATCTAGGTGCTCTCTCATCCACGCACGACTACTTTTGGATAACTTTTGGTTGGTAATGCGTGTTGCCATAACTCTCTTAGTAACGAATAGCCATCTAAATTGCGATTGTACGTGAAAATTAGCAAGCTTGCAGTAGACATCTGTATCTAAATGCCAATAACTGACAAGTTTTTTCTATTAAATCCATCGCTTATTTCTGTACTGTGGCATAAAAAACCTCTCTCATCACTAATGGATAAACCTAAGCAAATGTTCAATTTTGATATTTTTGTACTGCTGCAAGATCGCGGATTATTTGCATAGAATTTACAGCGTTTCAAATTGGCTTTTGTTATACTAAGCCGTTTTTAAAATTAGGTTATCTTTATGGCGGCTCTCTCTATTCAGGAACGCAAGCGTTTACGTCAAATTGGTCATGCACTTAACCCTGTAGTGATGGTTGGCGGTCAAGGTTTGACTGAAAATGTAATTGAAGAAACCAACCGTGCTTTAAACGATCACGAATTGATTAAAGTTAAAATTGGTGGTGAAGACCGTGAAGTACGTGCAGCTGTAATTACTGAAATTGCTGCAGCAACAGGTTCTGAAGTGGTACAAACAATTGGTAAAATTGCTTTACTTTATAAAAAAGCAGCAAAACAAAATGCCAAGTTGTCAAATTTAGTTCGTCACGCTCATTTGTCTAACTAAGCTTATATGGCAAGTTACGAACTCAGCGCCTTTGATCGTCAGTTTCAAGCGATTTCTTTGGTCGGTGCAATTGAACAACAAAGTCCGTTTAGCTTAAATGTAGGTTATTGGCTGCGTGATCCGAATCAGTGGGTCGAATGGCCTGCATTGGTAGCTTCACATCCACGTCAGGACTTTTTGTGGAAACAGACCTGCTTTGAAATTTTCATTGGCGTTCAGGGCGAAGATTTTTATCGTGAAATCAATCTCTCCCCTTCTCAAGCTTGGCAAGCCTATGCCTTTGAAGAATATCGTTATCCTGAGCAAATGCCACCTGTGGCCGCTTATGATATTGAGTTGAATCAGCTAAAACGTACGCATTACGGTTTAAATGTCAGTTTGGATTTAACCGAATTTATGCTGAAACATAAACTGAAATGGACAGATTTGTTTATTGGGCTGACGGCTGTGCTCAAAACCAGTCAAGGCGAGCAATTTTATGCCATGCAACACAGCAGCCCTGCCGCCGATTTTCACAATAAGCGCGATTGGCTACATCAGTTCTAACTGTGATTAATAGTAGTTTAGATTGAAACAACTAGTTTTTGGTTTGAGCAAGAAATTTAAATAAAAAAGTGAGGCGCATGACCTCACTTTTTTTTATGGCTGAATCAGCAACAGATTAAACTGGATTATGCTTGATCAGTTTCATCATTAGTTTCAGTTTTTGATGGATTTACTTTTTTCCACGCTTCTAGTGTGTGCTCTTTAGAACGCTTAAAAGTTTCAGCCAATTGATCTTTGTGTTTTACTGAAATGCTGCTGACATCTTCTTTCAACTCTTTACCAAGTTTAGAAAGATCTTCAATAATTGCGCTAAATTCAGTTTTTACAAAGTCTTTTAATTCGCCTAAATCTTTAGGTGAACTACCAAATTGTGCTTTTAAAGCTTCAATTTTTTGCAACACATCTTGCTTTAACTGACCCAATTGCTCTTGCACGCTGGCATTGAGTTGTTTTGCTTCGGCTTGAAGTTTTTCTTGCGTTTCTGCAACCACATCAAGCACCTGCTCTTTGGCATCATGCGTTACTTTTTCAAGCTTTTCAGCGCCTTCACTTACTGCTTTGATTGCACTGTTTTGTGGTTCAGTGGCTGATTTATCTTGTTCAGTCATTCGCTTTTACCCAAGGTCGTTGTTGTTTATAAATTAAGCATAAGGCAATTTAGACTAAAATGGGTTTTGGATTGTCTAACAATCGTAGATTGCTTACATTTGGACTACACGCTAAAACATAAACCTAGCAAAAAAAGCAAGTCTTTTATCTTACATATTCGTCAGATTCACAATGGACTTTTGGCGAGCTCATGCGTATAATGCAATGTTAAGTTCAAGCGAGCAGACATAGGAGGGTAGGTTTAAATATTGACCTTCCTTTTTTTTCGTCTACTCGCTTTTTTACAGCCCTATTTTTGTGGTTTTAGTTCAGGAGCTTTGGTTTGAGCACCCCCGCCATTTTAGCCCTCGCCGACGGTACAATCTTTAAAGGTACGTCTATCGGTGCAACGGGAAGCACGACTGGTGAAGTCGTTTTTAACACTGCCATGACTGGCTATCAAGAAATTTTGACCGACCCGAGTTATGCACAACAACTTGTGACTTTAACTTACCCACATATTGGGAACACTGGTTGCAATGATGAAGATGTTGAGTCAGGTCGAATTCATAAAGTATGGGCAAACGGTTTAATTATCCGTGATTTGCCTTTATTACACAGTAACTTCCGTTCTACTCAATCTTTAGGCGAATACTTACAACAACACAATGTTGTTGCAATTGCCGATATTGATACCCGTAAATTGACCCGTATTTTACGTTCCAAAGGTGCGCAAAACGGTTGTATTCTTGCTGGTGAAAATATCACTGAAGAAGAAGCAATTGCAAAAGCACGTGCATTTGGCGGCTTAAACGGCTTAGATCTTGCAAAAGTATGCTGCGACCCAGAAGGTTTTGAATGGACTGAAGGTTCATGGGAACTTGGCAAAGGCTTTACTCAACCTGAACTTAAATATCATGTGGTTGCATACGATTACGGTGTCAAAACCAACATCATGCGTATGCTCGCAGACCGCGGTTGCAAATTAACCGTTGTTCCTGCACAAACCCCTGCTGAAAAAGTCCTTGCGTTAAACCCAGATGGCATTTTCTTGTCAAATGGCCCTGGCGATCCTGCTGCATGTGACTACGCAATTGAAGCTGTAAAAACAATTGTAGAAACCACGAATACTCCTGTATTTGGTATCTGTTTAGGTCACCAAATTCTTGCACTTGCATCAGGTGCAAAAACAATGAAAATGCCGCACGGTCACCACGGCGCAAACCATCCTGTACAGAACTTAGAAACTGGTACAGTGATGATTACTTCTCAGAACCACGGCTTCGCGGTAGATGAAAGCACCTTACCAAGCAATGTATGTTCAACGCATCGTTCATTGTTCGATGGCACAAACCAAGGTATTCATCGTACAGACAAGCCTGCATTTAGCTTCCAAGGTCACCCAGAAGCAAGTTCAGGTCCACATGACTGCGCACTCTTGTTCGATCATTTCATCGAACTTATTGAAGCCGCTAAGAAGTAATTAAGGAGCGAAATAATGCCTAAACGTACGGATATTAAAAGCATCTTAATTATTGGTGCTGGTCCTATTGTTATTGGTCAGGCTTGTGAGTTTGACTATTCTGGTGCTCAAGCATGTAAAGCGCTGCGTGAAGAAGGTTACCGCGTTATTTTGGTAAACTCGAACCCTGCGACCATCATGACTGACCCTGCAATGGCAGATGCAACTTATATCGAGCCAATCACTTGGCAGACTGTTGCAGCAATCATTGAAAAAGAACGTCCAGATGCAGTACTTCCGACCATGGGTGGTCAAACTGCATTGAACTGTGCGCTTGCATTAGATGCCAACGGTATTTTAGCCAAATACAATGTTGAATTAATTGGTGCAACCAAAGACGCGATTGAAAAAGCCGAAGACCGTAAATTGTTTGATGAAGCAATGCGCAAAATTGGTCTTGAGTGTCCAAAAGCAGCAATTGCTGAATCTATGGAAGAAGCACTTGAGATTCAATCTCGCTTTGGCTTCCCTGTGATTATTCGTCCATCATTCACCATGGGTGGTTCTGGTGGCGGTATCGCATATAACAAAGAAGAATTCCTTGAAATCTGTGAACGCGGTTTCGATCTTTCTCCAACCAAACAATTATTGATTGATGAATCACTTATTGGTTGGAAAGAATATGAGATGGAAGTTGTACGTGATAAAAACGACAACTGTATCATCGTATGTTCAATCGAAAACTTTGACCCAATGGGCGTGCACACTGGTGACTCAATCACCGTTGCTCCTGCGCAAACTTTGACGGACAAAGAATACCAATTGATGCGTAATGCATCTTTAGCGGTACTTCGTGAAATTGGTGTAGAAACAGGTGGTTCTAACGTTCAGTTCGGTATTTGCCCGAATACTGGTCGTATGGTTGTGATTGAGATGAACCCACGTGTATCTCGTTCATCTGCACTTGCATCTAAAGCCACTGGTTTCCCAATTGCAAAAGTTGCAGCGAAATTGGCTGTGGGTTATACCCTTGATGAACTGAAAAATGACATCACAGGCGGTACCACTCCTGCGGCATTTGAACCATCAATTGACTACGTTGTAACTAAAGTTCCACGTTTCAACTTTGAAAAGTTCCCTCAAGCAGACGCGACTTTAACCACGCAGATGAAATCTGTAGGTGAAGTCATGGCGATTGGTCGTAACTTCCAAGAGTCTGTAAACAAAGCCCTTCGTGGTTTAGAAACTGGTGCGTGTGGTTTTGACGAACAAATTGAAGTGGGTGCTGAAGGCGCACGCGACAAAATTTTAGTTGAATTAAAAGTTCCAGGCCCTGAGCGTATTTGGTACGTGGCTGACGCATTCCGTCATGGCTTTAGCTTGGACGAAGTTTTTGAAGCGACCAAAATTGACCGTTGGTTCTTAATTCAAATTCAAGACATCGTTAACACTGAAAATGAAATCAAAACTTTAGGTTTTGGTGATCTAAACGCTGACAACATCCGTTCGTTCAAACGTAAAGGTTTATCTGACCTACGTATTGCGAACTTGATGGGTATTTCACAAAAGCAATTCCGTAAACACCGTTGGAACTTGGGCGTAACCCCAGTTTATAAACGTGTAGATACCTGTGCTGCAGAGTTTGAATCTGACACAGCATATATGTATTCAACTTACGATGAAGAGTGTGAATCAAATCCTTCAGCGAAAGACAAGATCATGGTGATTGGCGGTGGTCCAAACCGTATCGGTCAAGGTATCGAATTCGATTACTGCTGTGTACACGCTGCGCTTGCAATGCGTGAAGATGGTTTTGAGACCATCATGGTGAACTGTAACCCTGAAACAGTATCTACCGATTACGACACTTCAGACCGTTTGTACTTTGAACCAATTACTTTGGAAGATGTACTTGAAATCGTACGTACTGAAAAGCCAAAAGGCATTATCGTACAGTACGGTGGTCAAACTCCATTGAAATTGGCACGCGCTTTAGAAGAGGCAGGTGCGCCAATTATTGGTACATCACCAGATGCAATTGACCGTGCAGAAGACCGTGAGCGTTTCCAGCAAATGATTCAACGTCTGCAATTGCGTCAGCCTAACAACAGCATTGTAAAATCTGCTGAAGAAGGTATCGCAGAAGCAGCGAAAGTGGGTTACCCGCTCGTTGTTCGTCCATCTTATGTATTGGGTGGTCGTGCAATGGAAATCGTGTATAACGAAGAAGAATTGAAACGCTACTTGCGTGATGCAGTTCAAGCATCTAACGATGCACCTGTACTCTTAGACCGTTTCTTGGATGATGCGATTGAAGTTGACGTAGACTGCGTATCTGACGGTAAAGATGTGGTGATTGGCGGTATTATGCAGCACATCGAACAAGCAGGTATTCACTCTGGCGACTCAGCATGTTCAATTCCACCTTATTCATTGTCAGATGAAGTACAGGACGAAATGCGTCGTCAAACTGTTGCAATGGCAAAAGAGTTGGGCGTTATTGGTCTAATGAACGTACAGTTTGCAGTGAAAGGCAATGACGTTTATATCTTGGAAGTGAACCCACGTGCATCACGTACTGTTCCGTTCGTTTCTAAGTGTATTGGCGAATCATTGGCTAAAGTTGCAGCACGTTGTATGGCAGGTCAATCTTTAGAAGCACAAGGCTTTACTAAAGAAATTATTCCGCAACACTTCTCTGTGAAAGAAGCTGTGTTCCCATTCAACAAGTTCCCTGGTGTAGACCCTGTGCTTGGGCCTGAGATGAAATCTACAGGTGAAGTGATGGGTGTGGGCAAAACTTTTGGTGAAGCATTCTATAAAGCTGTGTTAGGCTCGAATGATCGCTTACCAGGAATCCCAACTGAAGGCGAAGTAAAACATGCATTCTTATCTGTACGTGAGTCAGATAAACCGCATGTGGCGCGTATTGCAAAACAATTGGCTGATTTTGGCTTCAAACTTGTTGCAACGGGTGGTACGCATAAAGTCATCACCGATGCAGGTATTGAGTGTGAACGTGTGAATAAAGTGACTGAAGGTCGCCCACACATTGTAGACCGCTTGAAAAATGGTGAGATTCACCTCATCATCAATACTTCTGAAGGCAAACAAGCTCAGCAGGATTCATTCTCAATCCGTCGTTCTGCATTGCAAGGTAAAGTGTATTACACCACGACCTTGAATGGCGCAGATGCTGTATGCCAAGCCTTAGCGATTAAATTACCAATGGATGTATATCGCCTGCAAGATCTTACTGTAGGTTAATACATTTCAATAAAGTCCCGTCACCTTTCGGGTGGCGGGCTTTTTTCATTTATAGACTTCAATATTTTTAAAGAGGGACAACATGCAACGTTATCCTATGACGCCTGAAGGTAAACACGCTTTAGAGCAAGAATTACAACAACTTAAATCGGTTGAACGTCCACGTATTACTGCAGCGATTGCAGAAGCGCGTGAACATGGCGATTTAAAAGAAAATGCTGAATACCATGCCGCACGTGAACAGCAAGGTTTCTGCGAAGGTCGTATCCAAGACATCGAAGGTAAATTAGGCGCTTGCCAAGTAATTGATGTTAAAGAATTGGAACAAAACGGACGTGTGGTTTTTGGTGTGACTGTGACCATTGAAAACCTAGACACCGAAGAGCAAAAAACCTACAAAATTGTAGGTGATGATGAAGCTGATTTTAAAATCAATAAAATTTCAGTGAATTCGCCTATTGCACGCGGTTTGTTGGGCAAAAATGAAGGCGATGAAGCCAAAATTGTCACTCCGCAAGGCGAAGTGGAATATGAAATTGTGAATGTAGAATATCTTTAAGTTTTAATAAAGATGACTACACGCGATGCCCCTCTTTGAGGGGTTTTTTATTGCCTATAAATCATACAGCCGAGCTTATAGATTATACTGCGATAAAAATAGAGGAAAATAAGATGGAAAATCGCATCATTCATGCATTTGTTTATGCGCTTTCTGGGGCTGTGTTAGGACTGATTTTAATTCCAGTCTGGGGACTCTTTATCAATACACAAACCAGTCCTGTCAGTATCGTATTGGCATCATCACTCTTTTTTGCTATTTGGGGATTCTTATTTCCAAACAGTGTTAAAAATGTTTTTATGTATTTGTGGAATTTTTTAAGATAGATACTTTAAGCTTTCAAATCACTAAAGTGTAGTGGTCAACTAATATTTTGAACATTCCCTCTCCTTCTAGGAAAGGGCTAGGGAGAGGTTCAAAATTTCAGATATAATCCCCTCATCTCTCCACACGAAAAAACCATGTCCGAAACGCTGATTAATTCCCCTGTTAAACACTGGTGCGAATTTGAGTTCATCTCCAAAACTGTGAAAAACCCCAACATCCACATCAAAGGCAATTACTCTTATTATTCAGCCTATTGGGATCAGGGTTTTGAACGTTGTGTGGTGCGTTATTTACATGACAAACCTGCAACAGCAGACAAGCCAATTGATCAATTACATATTGGCAATTTTGTCTGTTTTGGTGCGGAATGCGTGATTATGATGGGTGGCAATCAATTGCATCGCAGTGACTGGGTTTCGGCTTTTCCGTTTGATACTCGCAGTTTTGTTGCGGCAGGTGATACCACAATTGGCGATGGCTGCTGGATTGGCAGTCGCGCCATGATTATGCAAGGTGTTGAACTAGGCGAAGGTGCAATTGTGGCGACAGGTGCAGTGGTTACGCAAGATGTACCGCCTTACGCTATTGTGGCAGGTGTGCCTGCCAAAGTAATTAAATACCGCTTTAGTGAAACAGAGATTGCTCAACTTTTGGCGCTAAAACTGTATGATTTTGATGAAAAATATTTACTGAAAATCCGCGAACAATTGCAGAGTAATGATGTCAATCAACTGATCGATTTTTTGACAAACACGCAAACAAAAAATGACTAAAACTTTAGTTGAATTGAAAGCACAGCTTCATAATTTCATGCTAAATTAAGGTGAAATAAGGACTTACAGCACTCAATTATCTTTATGAAATTACTGGGTTTTATTCTATATGAATTCAGCGTAAGATAAGACAGGACTCAGAGCGAATATTTTATTAAAGTATTGAAATTACAATAAGGAGAAACACTCATGGCTTACCAAAACATCCTCGTACCAGTGGACGGTTCTGAAACTTCTTTTGCCGCTGTTGCAAAAGCTGCTGAACTTGCAAAAGCATTTGGTAGTAAAATCACTGTGGTACAAGTACTTACACTTGACCCGTATATTGCTGCAGAATACATCACTGCAAACCAAACCAATGACTTGATTGAACGCGCTCGCGCTTCTATCGTAAAAACTTTAGAAGAAGCAAAGCAAAAATTCACTGAACAAGGTGTTGAAGCTGAAACTAAACTACTTGAAGGTCAAGTAATTGCACGCGAAATTACCAATGCTGCAAAAGACTTAAATGCTGACCTTATCGTGATTGGTTCACATGGCCGCACTGGCTTGAAAAAATTATTCTTAGGTAGCGTTGCGCAAAGCATCCTAAGTGAAGGTACAACACCTGTATTGGTTGTACGTCAATAAGATTGCGTGTTCCTCATTTCTACGGAAGTGAGGAACTTTCTTCTCTCATTCTCATCTCACTGTTTGTCTGAAATTTTATTTGCAGCATTCTATTCGATAAACTGTCTCTACTTTATCTTATCTCAATATTAAACACTCAATTTAGCAACCCAGTTTAATTCTGCCATTGATATTGTTTTAAATTCACCTTCCCTGCAATGACCAGAACCCCTTCCTTTTGCAATTTTACCGTTTGTATATTTTCTCCTTGGGCGTTTAGTTTGCTTAGGCTAATTTTTCCTTGCGCATTAATCACCCGATGCCACGGCACAGTATGTTCTGCCGATAAATGCCTGAGGACATAACCGACCAAACGTGCATGTTTGGGCAGACCCGCTAGGCATGCCACTTGCCCATAGGTCGCAACCTGACCTGCTGGAATCAAACACACCACGTTCAAAATCATGTGTGCTAATTCATCACTCGGTTTACGGCTTAACGTTGTTTGCATCTATCCACTCGCATTCATTTAGCCTATAAAAAAGGAGCGACTGGCAGCACTCCTTTTGTTTATAAAACTTGATTTTTAAGTCAGTTAAATTGCGGCATTGAATGTATCACAATCACTGATCAAGCCTGATTTTAAGCCAGTCTGGAACCATTGTACGCGCTGTGCACTGGTACCATGCGTAAAGCTATCAGGCACGACTTGCCCACGTGCACGTTTTTGTAAATAGTCATCGCCAATTTTATGTGCCGCATCCATTGCTTCTTCAATATCACCTTGTTCGAGGAATTGAGTACGTTGATGGTTATGATGCGCCCACACTCCCGATAAACAGTCCGCTTGTAATTCCTGACGTACCGAAAGCTGGTTGCCCTGCACGTCACTGACTTGCTGACGTGCTTTATGCACTTGTTCTGAAATCCCTAAAATGGTCTGAATATGATGCCCAACTTCATGCGCCACCACATAGGCTTGAGCAAAATCGCCCGCCTGATCATTTCGGCTTAATTCAGTCTGATTTTGTTCACCACCAATGCCCATTTGCTGACGCATGGCTTGGAAGAATGAAGTATCAATATATACTTTTTGATCGGCAGGACAATAAAATGGCCCCATTGCCGATTGTGCCGTACCACAGCCAGAATTGACCACACCTGTAAATAACACCAGTTTAGGTGGTATATATTGGCTATTTAACTGCTGCTGAAACACTTGTGACCACGTATCTTCTGTATCGGCCAAAACAGTGCCCACAAACTCCATCGCCTCTTGTTGTTCAGGAGTTGGATTATCTAAACCTTTAGTTTCAGCACTTTGCGCATGTGAGGTGACTTGCTTGGTCGCTTGATAAGCCGATTGCGGATCGATGCCAAAGAACTTCCATGCAACAAAGGCCACCACTAAGCCCAAAATACTGATACCGCCCGCTTTTGCTCCACCGCCACCACGGCGGTCTTCTACATTCGTGCTAACTCGACGACCTTTCCAACGCATTATTCTTATCCTTCTCTTAAACTCTGATAATAGATTAAGCCGATTTAGACTTTGACCACACTTTTTGAACAAGTGCGACCACAATCACCACCAAGATGCCTGCCAAAATACCCACGACAAGGTTCATCAACATTGGCGTGACTGAACCTACAATACTGCCCATCGTTGGGATGTCTTGTACATACTCTACCGTATCTTCTGTGAAATGGTGCACAAAAGGAATAGCATGATTGATAATTCCTCCACCAACCAAGAACATCGCTGCAGTACCCACCACAGATAAAGTCTTCATTAAAATTGGAGCAAATGCCAGTAAACCACTCCCAATACGTTGTTTAAAATTGGCAGCTTGTTCTGTGAGGTATAAACCAATGTCATCAATTTTGACAATTAACGCAACGAACCCATAGACACCCACCGTCATGGCAATCGCAATTAAACTTAATACTGTCACTTTGGTTAGAAAGCCTGCCGCAGCCACAGTCCCCAAAGAAATCACCACAATTTCCGCCGATAAAATAAAGTCAGTACGCACAGCACCTTTAATTTTTTCGGTTTCATAAGCCGCAAGGTCTTGCTCAGTTTGAATTAGCTCAAGTTGCGCTTCTTTAGCCGTTTGGGCTTTTTTGTGTTGTAAGGTGTGCATGATTTTTTCCACACCTTCATAACTTAAAAATAGACCACCAACCACCAATAAAGGATTGATTAACCACGGCGCAACGACACTAATTAATAACGCGAGCGGTACTAAAATTAGCTTATTGATGAATGAACCTTTAGCCACACGCCATACCACAGGCAACTCACGCTCTGCACGTACACCACTGACTTGCTGCGCATTCAACGCCAAATCATCGCCCAAAACCCCTGCGGTTTTTTTTGCAGCCATTTTGCTCATAACTGCCACGTCATCTAAAACTGTTGCAATGTCATCTAATAAAAGTAATAAGCTGCTCGCCATTGCGTTGTTATCCTTATATGATTTTCAAGTTATTTTAAAACTGAATTTATATAGGGTCTGTATTTACTTCATTAATTTTTACAGCAAAATTTTTTACAGCAAATTCTATTCAACTCACTTAAGGAAGTGACATTGAAAAATGTTATGCCTTACAATGTAGCAATTCATCGGTACATAGATGTCGTAGATACGACTTGGAATAAAAAATGAGTAATCAAGATAATCGTCCTGTGATTTTGACAGGCGATCGTCCAACTGGACAACTACATTTAGGTCACTTTGTGGGTTCTTTACGTTCACGTGTAGGTTTACAAGACTCACATCATCAACATCTGTTACTTGCCGATGCTCAAGCCTTAACTGACAATGCCGATAACTTTGAAAAAGTCCGTCGTAATATTATTGAGGTAGCAACCGATTATTTAGCGGTGGGGATTGATCCAACAAAAACCACCATTTGCGTGCAATCTTGCCTGCCTGCATTAAACGAACTCACCATGTTGTATTTAAACTTCGTGACTGTGGCACGTTTGGAGCGTAACCCAACCATTAAATCTGAAATTCAGATGCGTGGTTTTGAGCGTGATATTCCTGCAGGTTTCCTGTGCTACCCTGTAGCTCAAGCAGCCGATATTACTGCATTTAAAGCAACGGTCGTTCCTGTAGGTGAAGACCAAATTCCAATGATTGAACAGACCAATGAAATTGTGCGTCGGGTGAATCGTCAAATTGGTCAAGACCTGTTACCTGAATGTCAGGCTTTATTATCTAATGTGGGTCGCTTACCAGGTTTTGATGGTAAAGCCAAAATGTCAAAATCACTGGGCAATACCATTGTATTAGATGCCACAGACAAAGACATTAAAAAAGCGGTGAATGCTATGTACACCGACCCAAATCACCTGCGTATCGAAGACCCAGGTCAGGTTGAAGGCAACGTAGTATTTACTTATTTAGATGCCTTCGATACCAACAAAGAAGAACTTGAAGAACTGAAAGCGCATTATCGTCGTGGTGGTTTGGGCGATGGTACGGTGAAAAAGCGTTTGGAAGGCATTCTAAAAGAATTGATTGGGCCGATCCGTGAACGTCGTATCGAACTTGCTAAAGATCCTGACTACATTATGGATATTTTGAAAACAGGCACCGACAAATGCCGTGATATTACCCAGCAAACTTTAGATGAAGTGAAAGCTGGCTTGGGTGTATTCCGCTTCTAAGCATTTTGTAGATACAAATATTTTAAAGTCTCTTATTCACATGAATAAGAGACTTTTTATTTGAGTGAAAAATCAACACAAGCTGACTCGACTCACAAAAAACA
>NZ_JAYJLK010000038.1:0-24351 GCF_051948795.1 Acinetobacter sp. Lyrl_1 | reverse complement strand
AGTAAGCAGTTTCAAGATTTATTCAGCGCGAATTTTTAGCTCATAACCTGTGTATTTACGAATGTTGATGACACCTGTATCCAAGATTAAATATTGCCCTTTAATTCCTTGCAGTTTGCCGCGAATGATTGGGGTTTTATCTAAGTTATGCGATTTAATTTTCTCAGGATACTGTTCTACAGGATACACAAATTCACGCGGAAGTTCCTGATCTAAAAGCTCTACCGTTTCGTTGAATTCAAGGTTTTGACTAAACTCATCACGAATGGTCTGAATTTTAGGCGCAAACTCTTCAATCAGTTGTTCACGCACTTCAATTAGGTTTAGCGGCTCTGCTTCGCCTTTGAGTAGTTTGCGCCAGTCGGTTTTATCTGCGACTTGTGTACCAAACATAACTTCTAATTGCCCAGATAAACGACGTGAGCCGACTTTCATAATTGGTAAGGCTTGGGTTGCGCCCTGATCTAACCAACGTGTAGGCATTTGACTTAAACGGGTGATTCCCACTTTTAAAGCACTTGAATTGGCTAAATATACGATGTGCGGTTGAAAGCAGACTTCTTGAGCAAAACTATCTTCACGACATGTACCTAAATGATAGTGACAGGTTTCAGGCTTCATGATGCACATATCGCAAGATGCTTTGGTTTTAAAACACTTGAAACAATGTCCTTGCGAATAAGATTTTGGTGTTTTTACGCCACAAGAAACACAATAAATATTGCCCGTCCACTCTAGTTCAAGCTCTTGCCCAAGCTGAAAAGGTAGATCAATTTCTGAACGGTCTAGAATAAATTTATATTCAACATTTGCCTTGTGTACCTGTTCATCAGTTACACTATGGTCCTTAAGACCTGCGTGCATTTTATGGCAAATGCCTTGTAGTTCCATAAGAATACTCTCTCAAAAATGAAGGAATGCAGTGATGGCTGAAATGCGTTTAATTCAAGCATTAATTGATGATTTATCTCAACAACAGCCAATTTCTACTGCATTGTGTATAGGGCAAAATATTGAAGCAAGCCCGAAGCATAACAATCAAGCGGATGATCAGTCAGCTATCCAATGGCAGTATTTTAGCGCATTGGTATTTTTAAATCTGCCTTTTACCCAACGTTTTGATTTGGCAGTTGTATTTTTAGATGCTGCAGATTTTGCTGTGCAGACGCCACAACACACTTCGCAAATTTTGGTGAAGCTACGTGATTTATTGGCAAAACGTATTGTGGTGATTGCTGCGCGTGAAGATGAGCAATTGCTTAGAGCGCTTGGTTTTACGCAATTGATTGAACATCGGTTTGAGCAGCATCATTTGTGCTTATGGCAATTTAATATTTTGACTTATAAGCACGTGCCTGATTGGTTTAATTCTAAGTTTTGGGCAAACCCTGAAAATTGGGATAAATTCCGCTGGTAAGTGCTGAATTACGATCACAAAATTCTAATAATGATAATTAATTCACATAAATTTAGGATATTGCAAAATTTAACAATTTCAAGCGCGCAATTCAGTCAAAACTTCGTATGCTGTCATAAGGGCATTATGAGGAAAATAAAATGACCAATTTAAGCAATATTGTTGAAATTTTAGCAAAGCAGGCATTGGGTGCGAATCAGCAATCTAATCAATCTCAAGGTGGATTGGGTGGCATTTTAGGTTCGGTTTTGGGGCAACTTGGTGGTAATAACCAACAATCTGCACAAGGTGGCTTGGGTGGTATTCTTGGTTCGGTACTTGGTCAGTTGGGTGGACAACAACAGCGTTCTGCTGCAGGTGCTTCAGGTACACAAAGTTTATTGATTGCAGTTTTACCTTTGGTGTTGGCATGGATTCAAAAACAAGGTGGCTTGCAAGGCGCTTTGGATAAACTCAAAGGACAAGGCTTAACCAGTCAGGTGGATGATTGGGTGTCTACAGGCCCAGGTGAAAATGCGCATGTAGGTGCTGAACAAGTACAAAGTTTATTTGATGATGCCGATGTAGAGCAGGTCGCACAGCAAACTCAGGCGCCAAAGCAAGATATTTATAATGCGATTTCTGCAGTATTGCCGCAAATTATTGATTCATTGACACCACAAGGTGAGCAAACTAGCAAACAAGAAGCCAATGATGATATTCAACAAGTGATGAATTTAGTGTCTGGATTTTTAAAGCGTTAATATTGAAAAATTCAGCTTTGCAAAACTGACTTGAATAAATTAAGCCAGCAAGTTTGTTGGCTTAGTTTTTATTTGGTTTTTTAAGTATGCAAAAAACACGCCGAAGCGTGTTTTTATGTTTTAAGTTTGGTTCAGACTTAGAAGTCGTAACGGAAACCTAAAGAAAGAGCTGTTGAGTTTTCGTCTTTAGCACCTTTTACGGAGTTACCAAAGCTACGACCTTCTTTCCAAGGAGTAAGATCAGCATTTTTATCATTTAACATGGTTGCAAGGTTTGCGTATACACGTACAGCCTTGTCTAAACGATGTTCCACGCCAACTGCTAAAAGTGTAGAGTTTGCATCTTCGGTGTCAACGTCACGGTGGAATACCTGACCACGTACATAAGTCTTTGGTGCTACTTTATAGTCTGCCGCTACACCAAATACTTGTGCATCAGCATATTTGGTTGCAGTACCTTCCAAGTCATGTGTAAGATATTGGTATAAACCACCTAAGTTTAGTTCTGGTGTGATTTTGTATGCTGCTGCGATACGGAATCCATCACGCTCACCCGAGCCAATTGCAGAGTTTTCTTCATAGCGTTCATAAGCAGCTGCAAAGTCAACAGGACCTTCTTTATAAGTTAAAGCCAGATCGTAAGCTTTATTGTCGTCCTGACCTTCTCCGGTCGTTGCATCTTTGGGAATTGAAGTGCTTGGATGTAATGATAAAGCTGCAAGTACGTTAAAACCACCACCGAATTTAGGAGATTTATATTCAACGGTATTTTCATTTCGTTCATCAAACTTATTATCACTAACACGTGTTACGTTACGAATGTCACCAACCATATCACCAAAGAAGTTCACTGGACCACGAGCAACTTTAAATGGGCTGTCAAAACGACCTGCACGTACTTGACCAAAGTCACCTTTTAAACCTACGAAAGTATCACGAGTAGCAAAGTCTACGCTTTTACCATCTTGGCTACCGCTAGCAAAGTTAACTTCTTGTTCAACTTGACCAAAAACAGTCATGCCGTTTTCTAATTTTTGTTCAGCTTTGAAGCCTAAACGTGATGAGTTAGAAGAAAGACCAACTTCGTTATAGTCTTTACCATCATCAAGATAGTCTAAAGATACGTGTGCACGACCATAAACTTTAACATCAGCAGCCATAGCTAATGCTGGTGTTAAGAAGGTTGCCCCAACTGCTAATGCGCAAAGCGTTTTTTTCATGTGTAGCTCCAATACAGACTATTGTTTTTAGTCCTAAACATTGTTCAGAAGTAGGGTAGATCTACTGCTGTTCTCTATTGGTGCTAAGTATTCCTTACAAATGCGACAGTAATATTAAGGAGATATTTCAAAATTATTAAAAAGAACAAATTAGATCAAAAACTTACTTTTATTCGCATTTTTTTAATGATTACATTTTTATTTATAGAAAAATATGTGAAATAAATAACTTAATTGCAAAGGGAACGACATCTTAGTGTCATAAATGGTGATATAAATGAATGAAGAAAGCTGAATGCAAAAAAATGGAGCAGCTGCTCCATTTTTTTGTATGACATTTTTGAAATATTTAAAGCGCTGCTTTAATTTTTTCCGCTTGAGCTTTAATTTTTTCTTGGTCGCCCATTTGTGCAGCATGTTTCCCAAGTTGATGAACCGATGTTGGAATTAAGTGAAAATGCACGTGGGGGACAGTTTGACCTGAACTTGCACCAGACAATTGCATTAACACGATACCATCTACACCCAAAGCTTGCTCCATTGCTTTCGCAATTTTTTGCACAATTTGAATAGTATAGGCTGCTGCATCTGCGGGTAAATCCAATAAAGTCACTGCAGGCGTTTTAGGAATCACGAGAGTGTGACCATCGGCTTGCGGCATGATGTCCATAAACGCAAGAACTTGGTCATCTTCATACACTTTAATTGCAGGAAGTTCGCCACGTAGAATTCTTGCAAAAATATTTTGATCATCGTAAGCCATTATGATTCCTTAAATTCAGCTTTGATATTTCAGAACGGTTATTTACAGTTCAGTTCTTTTTGACGTTCTTTGATTGCGTCAAGACGTTGTTGTTCTTTTTCAGAAAACTTAGGTTTGGTTGTATAGCAGTTGTCATTACCAAAACGTGCTTTAGCTTCTGGGTCTTTGAAGCAGAACCCTTTAGATGCATAAATAACATCGTGGTCATTTTTCAGTTTCTGACATTCTTGTTCAGATGCAAAAGCAGTTGAACTTGCCCCAATTAAAGTTGCAAGGCTTGCAAATACGGCAATGCTAAACTTGTTCATAAGAGTTTCCTCTATTTAATGATGGTGTGACTAGCCACTTAATACACATTATTGGGTTTATGGCTGTATATTCAATGGCGAGTTCTTACTCTAGGGTAATATTACTCCATAATTCATACATTTTCACAGCAGTGGAAAAATCACTGTCTTTTTCTGCGGTTAAATTCGCTGCTTGAATCAGGCTTTGGGTTAAAGCCAATACAGGTGCAGGCAAAGCTGCTTCATGGACTAAATCTAATGCGATACCTGTGTCTTTAGCCAGTAAAGGGAGTGCAAAAGTATTTGGAAAAGCGCGATTCAGTACTCGCTGTGGCAAAATCATTTCCGTTACTGCGCTTTTACCACTTGAAGCATTTATGCATTGCAAGGCCTGATTTAAGTTTACGCCATGTGCTTTTAAGGTGGTAAAACCTTCAGCTGCAGCACACAAACTCACTGCCATTAACATATTATTCACCGCTTTTACGGCAAAGCCAGCACCAGGTTCACCCACATGCTGAATCACTTTACCAAAAGCCTGAATTGCAGGTAGGGCTTTTTCAAAAGCAGCAGCTTTACCGCCAATCATGACTGTTAATGTGGCATTTTCTGCACCAATGGTTTGTCCGCTTACAGGTGCATCTAAAAAGTCGATCTGTTGTGCTTCAAGTTGTTGTACCAATTTTTTAGCACTTTCGGGTACGCCACTGGTGCAATCGACCCAGACTGAACCTGCTTTAAGTTGAACTTGTGCAATCAGGTTTTCAACTTCGCTACTGGTGGGCAAGCAAGAAAAAATAATATCTGCTTGCACCGCTTGAGCCAATTCAACCGCTTGTGTGCCATATTCAGCAGCATGTTGCTCGGCTTTGGCAAAGTTACGATTCCAGACATAGACCGTATCAAAATGTTTAGGTAAATGGGCTGCCATGCGGTAGCCCATTGCGCCTAAGCCAATAAATGCAACAGATTGAATCATGTTTTTGCTCTCTTTATGAAATTTTGCTAGATCGTTGTTCTAACCAAGTGGTCAGTTTAGGCCAGAATTCATTGGCACTTTTTTGACTGGACATTAAACCCAAATGTCCACCTGGAATAAGAGTAAACGTGACATCGGTACTACTTGTCAATTCACATAAAGGTTGAGCAGCTTCAGCAGTGACAATTTGATCGCTATCACCCGCACCGACCAAAAGTGAACAATGAATATTTTTAAGGTCTATCTGATGTTGTTTGAGTTGAATATGACCTTGTTTGAGTGGGTTTTGCAGCCATACATTCAATACCATGTCCTGATTAATCCCACCCGGATAATCAATCATATTATTTAAAAAATTGGCTAAAGTTGCGTTTTCATGCAAGGTTTGTAAGTCGTGCAGATTCGACAGCATCTGTTTATTGCTTTCCAGCCATGCTCTAGGGTCTAAAATCTTAAAACCAATCGCATTGATTAAACCCGGTGTATGAATTAAATGCTTTGGAATTTTTCCTGAATAAAAGGCATGTTGCAATTTGGGATATTTAGAAATCAGTTGATTGGTCAGTTGAAAGAGTTTACCAACCCGCCCCGAAGCATAGCTATCTACAGGGCTACCCAAAACCATCAAGTTTTTAATATGAGTTGTTTGTTGGTCGGCGGTATAAAGCATGGCAAAAATACCCGCCATACTCCAACCATGTAGTGAAATTTGTTCGACTTTGGCGTGTTGTAAAATGAGTTGAATACAATTAGGGATTGCATCCTGAATAAAAGCCATAAAATTTAAATGACAATGTTGATAGGTCAATTGTCCCCAATCAACCAAATACACATCAAAACCACTATGCTGAAAATGTTTCACTAAAGAGCGATAAGGATATAAGTCATAAATCGACATGGTAATTGCTAAAGGCGCAACAAAAACCAGCGGCTCTTTATATTGCTTATCTGGCGAAGCGTAATAGCGAATCTGCGCATACTTATAACGTGCCACGATGTCGTATGGCGTGGTCTGAGATAAGATCAAATCACGGCTTTTAAATAAGCGAGTGCTGAGGTTTTTAAGCTTTTTTCGGTGCGGATTAAATTTTCTTTGTAGCTGATTCATGAGGTGTTCCATCACACGTGGCGCCGATTTGAATGAAGTCTAAGCGATATTTATACATTTTACCTTGACCTTAAATGCGCTTGGCGCTCAAAATGTTGGCAATTATTTAACAAACAGGTCTTAGGACTAAGTTTAGGGCTGAGCAGTAAAGATGAGTCAACACGACGACATTGAATATCAATTAGATACTTTGGCAATTCGTACCGGACACAACCGTACAATTGAAGGCGAACACAGTGAGCCAATTTTCCTGACTTCATCATTTGTTTGTGAAAATGCTGCCGATGCAGCTGCAAAATTCTCAGGTGAAATTGAAGGCAATACCTATTCACGTTATACCAATCCAACTGTACAGGCTTTTGAAAAACGCTTGGCAGTATTAGATGGTGCAGAACGTGCGGTTGCGACAAGTTCGGGTATGGCGGCCGTTCATGCGATCACTTTGGCTTATCTTAAAGCGGGTGATCATGTAGTCTGTTCACGTGCTGTATTTGGCTCGATCATTTCACTATTTGAAAAATACGTGATGAAGTTTGGTGTCGATGTCACTTTTGTTGATTTAGAAGATTTAGACAGCTGGAAACAAGCCATTCGTCCAAACACACGTCTTTTATTTATTGAAACGCCATCGAATCCATTGGCACAAGTAGGCGATTTACAAGCCATTGCCGATATTGCACATGCAAATAATGCTTTATTTGCAGTTGATAACACCTTCTGTACCCCAGTTTTACAACAACCAATTAAATTCGGTGCAGACCTGATTATCTACTCATCGACCAAATATATTGATGGGCAGGGACGTGCTTTAGGCGGCGCTGTGGTGGGCAAAGATAAACTGGTTGAAGAAATCAACGGTGTGATTCGTACTTTGGGTAACTCATTAAGTCCATTTAACGCATGGATTTTCTTAAAAGGTTTAGAAACTTTGAGCCTGCGGATGAAAGCACATTGCGCCAGTGCACAAAAACTAGCCGAGTGGCTAGATGCACATCCAAAAGTTGAAAAAGTGTATTATGCAGGCTTGCCGCATCACGCGGGGCATGAGTTGGCGAAAAAGCAACAGTCTGGCTTTGGCGGTGTTGTATCTTTTGTGGTGAAAGGCGAGCGTGAAGGCGCGTGGACTGTGATTGACAACACACGCTTCCTATCTATCACCAGTAATTTGGGCGATGTAAAATCAACCATTACTCATCCTGCAACAACATCGCATGGCAGAATGACCCCAGAAGCCAAACAAGCAGCAGGTATCGGCGAAGGTTTAATTCGTGTTTCTGTTGGCTTGGAAGATATTGATGATATTATTCGCGACATCGAGCGCGGTTTAGACCTCATTTAAAAACTAGGGTCTGTTGGCATTTCATAAATGGCTTGCGTTGTCGCAAACATAGACGAATTGTCAACAGACCCTCAATAGATCATTTGTTCGGAGATTTTTATGAACATTAATATGTTGATGCAGCAAGCACAGCGCATGCAAAAAGAAGTGGAAAACAACATTAAAAAAGCCAAAGAAGAACTTGCGCAAACTGAAGTGCATGCAGAAGCGGGCGGTGGTTTAGTGAAAGTGACGATGACTTGCCGTAATGTGGTCAAACGCATTGAAATCAACCCTGAATTATTGCAAGACGATGCAGACATGATTGAAGATTTGATTGCCGCTGCAATGAATGATGCTGCCCGTCAAGCCGAAGCAATTTCTGAAGAAAAAATGAAGTCTGCAAACTCAGGCATGGGCTTGCCACCGGGCTTGGCAGGTTTATTCTAAGGAACGGCGTATGTTTAGTGATCGTTTTGATCAACTGGTACAAGCGCTACGCATTTTGCCAAGTGTTGGGCCAAAATCGGCTCAACGCATGGCATTGCACCTGATTATGAAAAATAGAGAAGGTGCAGTCGGTTTGGCTCATGCTTTGAACGAAGCCACTAGCTATATTCATGAATGTTCGATTTGTCACTCATTAACGGAAGATGAAGTCTGCAATATTTGCGCCTCACATGATCGTGATGCACACTTGCTTTGCGTGGTGGAATCTCCAGCCGATGTCATGGCGATTGAGCAAAGCGGCAGCTTCCGTGGTAAATACCATGTTTTAGGTGGGCATTTATCGCCATTAGATGGCATTGGGCCTGACGAAATTGGTATTCCGTATTTGGTTCAGCGTTTAAGTGATGGCAACATTACCGAAGTCATTTTGGCGACCAATGCAACCGTAGAAGGTCAAGCGACAGCACACTATTTGGTAGAAGCAACCAAACATTTGCCTGTGCAGATGACCCGTATTGCGCAAGGTGTGCCGCAAGGTGGTGAACTTGAATATGTCGATAGTCATACTTTAAGTCAGGCGGTGCATAATCGGATGCGAATGAAATAAGCATTTAGGTGCTTATTTCATGTGAATAGTCATTTGATAAATCATCCACAAAAATGATTACTTGCCTTTAAAGCCAATAAAAAATCAAATTAAGATAAAAAAACGATAAAAAATTTAAATTTTCACTGTATCGACTTAGAAATAAGATAAAAATTGAAAATACTGGACATATTTTTATAGCTAAATGCTATTTACTGTTTAAAATGAACCCCTAGAGAATCCTGTTTTACCTGCTCGCTATGTTCCAATTTATTCATCAACAAAAAGACTTTGAAAATGTCTTGGCATTAATGAGCCAAAACAGCATTTATGGTTTAGACACCGAATTTATTAAGGTTGATACTTTATGGCCAAAATTGGGTGTATTCCAAATTAATGTTAATGATCAGGTCTATTTGTTAGATGGCACTTCTTTAAATTTAAGTGCGTTTTGGGAAAAACTGTTTCAAGCGCAGCAAAATATTTTTCATGCCTGCGGTGAAGATATTGATTTAATTTATCATTATGCACAGCAAAAAAACTTAGATAACGTGTTTGATACCCAAGTTGGCATGTCATTTTTAGGGCATGGTTTACAAGTCAGTTATCAAAACGCTTTAAAAACCATGCTCAATGTCGATATTGATAAAGGGCAAACTCGCTCAGACTGGCTTGCACGTCCGTTGTCCGATGAGCAGTTAAATTATGCTGCCAATGATGTGTTGTATCTAATGCAATTGGCAGATAAGGTACAAACCGACTTAAAACAAAATTATTTACTGGATTTTGCACAAGAAGATTGCCGCAATTTAACTCAGGAAATTGGTGAAGAAACACCTTTAGAGTTGTTGTATCAGGATGTGGGCAACTATCGTCATTCACGCCGTCAACTCATGCAATTGCAACAATTGGCCGTTTGGCGTGAGCAAATGGTAAAAGCCTTAAACCAACCACGTAGTTTTATTTTGCGTAATTCTACTATGCTGGACTTGGTCGAGAAAAATCCTAAAAATCAGTTCCAGCTCAGTACTATTAAAGATTTACGTGCGCATATTGTGCGTGAACATGGCAAAACTATTTTAGATTTAATTAAATATTTGCCTGATCAATCACAATGGCCATTACGTATGGCGCGACCAATTCGTCATTCTTCAAAAGAAGTGGGCGAAAATGTAGAACAGGTGATTCAACGTGCCGTACAGGAAACTCAAATTCCAAAAGAAGTTTTGCTGCGTAAAAAATGGCTCAATGCGCTTTATCAGCATGTGGTATTTCATAACGATGAGCAAGATTTGCCTAACTATTTGTTAGGTTGGCGTTATGAATTACTCACCAAGCCTTTAATTGAAGTTTTACATGCCGACGAGCGTTATTTGTCTGGTCAGATGAAAGTTGCTGAATAAATCAAACCGATCCACATTTTAAATAAAGCCGTTTTTCACCTGAAAATGGATGAATTTTCACGCCATTCTTTGTTTGAGTGTAAACATAGACCAATGCGTTAATAATGGTTAATGTATCTCGGTTTTTTTTGTTGTATCCTTTGCCTGAGTTTTTAGAGTTTTGTTGTTTATGCACTGTTCAATTTATAAATCGAGCAAAAAAGATGAGATGTATTTATACATCGCCCGTCCTGAGCAAACTGAAGATCAAGCAGAAGCGTTTAACCCGCTAGAGGTTTTACCTGAGCCAATGCGAGTTGCATTTGGTCGTGCGACATTTGTAATGGATTTGCAACTGTCTGAAAGCCGTAAGTTGGCACGTGTGAATGTTTTGCATGTCATGGATTCTATTCAAACACGTGGCTTCTTTATTCAAGTGCCACCAGAAGGCTTAATTAACCCAAATGCCGTTGAACCAGAAGGTTTACGTGGTGCTTAAGCTTTATTCAGGAGTTGAGAAATGAATAGTGTGATGACTGGATTGGATTCAATTCCTGAAACTGCAATTGCTGTTTCTGTTTATTTGTTGGGGAGTGCCATTATTTTATGGTGCTGGTACGAAATTGCCAAACGCTTGCCCAATCCGTTAGGTGGTATCACTTGGATTGTGCTGTTTGCAATTTTACTTACCCCAACAGTATCAGAAGGCAGCAATGCAGCAGTTGCCCCAGCCATATTTGGACTTCTTTTTGGTGTTTTAACCAAAGAAACCCCATTGGTTTGGTCTAATTTATCTGCCATTTTATTTGTGATCGGTCTTGGCTTATTGATCGGTTATTTCTGGTCAAGATACTGTCTTAAACAAACGACTTATAAAGCCAAGAAAAATACCTCACCACTGTAACTAAAACAATTAAGGTAAAATCATGTCTGTTGATGCGCAACAATTTTCGGGTACAGATCAGTACATTGCGACTGATAGTTTAAAACTTGCGGTGAAAGCCGCACGTGCTTTGCAAAAACCGCTTTTGGTGAAAGGTGAGCCAGGTACAGGTAAAACCTTATTGGCAGAGCAAGTTGCTAAAAGTTTGGGTTTAAAGTTGATTACATGGCACATTAAATCGACCACCAAAGCGCAGCAAGGTTTATATGAATATGATGCAGTGTCGCGTTTGCGTGACAGCCAACTGGGCGATGACCGTGTGTATGACGTTAAAAACTATATTAAACCCGGGAAATTGTGGGAAGCATTTACCAGCGAAGAACGCTGTGTGTTGTTGATTGATGAAATTGACAAGGCAGATATTGAATTCCCAAATGACCTGCTACATGAACTCGATAAAATGTCGTTTTATGTTTATGAAACAGGCGAAACCATTACGGCAACACAACGTCCAATCGTGATCATCACATCAAATAATGAAAAAGAGCTGCCAGACGCTTTTTTACGTCGTTGTTTCTTCCATTATATTGATTTCCCAGATGAAGCGACCATGCGCGATATTATCGATGTGCATTTCCCGAATATTTCAAGCACATTGGTTTCAGAAGCTTTACAAGTTTTCTTTAAATTGCGCCAAGTTCCGGGCTTAAAAAAACCACCATCTACGTCTGAATTAATTGATTGGTTAAGCCTATTGATGGCAGATGACATGCCAGAAGATATTTTGCGTAATAGCGATAAAAGCAAAGCCATTCCGCCTTTATACGGTGCATTAATCAAAAATGAACAAGATGTGCAATTGCTTGAGCGTTTAGCCTTTATGTCGCGCCGTTAAGGGAGGACAACGCCATGTTCGTGCGCTTGTTTTATACCTTGCGACGTTACGGTGTACCTGTCACCACACGTGAATTGATTGACTTAAATCAGGCGGTGGCATCGGGTCTGGTTTTTGCAGATCAAGATGAATTCTATCAACTTGTTAAAACCGTCATGGTCAAAGATGAGCGTTTTTTTGACAAGTTTGACCGTGCCATGAAAGATTATTTTGATGGCATTTCCACTTTTGATTTAGATGATTTACTGCAGCAAGTTCATCAATTGCCTAAAGACTGGTTCGACTTAGAACTATTAGAAAAACATCTCACGCCAGAACAACGCGAAGAGCTGAAAAAAGCAGGTTCTTTAGAAGAATTGATGAAAATGCTGGAAGAGCGTTTACGCGAGCAGCATAAAAAGCATCAGGGTGGCAACCGTATGATTGGTACGGGCGGTACATCACCGTTTGGTGCTTTTGGTGATCATCCTGAAGGTGTACGCATTGGTGGGCCTGGACGTAAGCGTTCAGCTGTTAAAGTCTGGGAGCAGCGTCAGTATCGAAATTTAGACGATGAACAGATTTTAGGTACACGACAAATGCAATTGGCACTGCGTCGTTTGCGTAAATTTGCCCGTCAAGGTGCAGCTGAAGAATTGGATATTGATGGCACTATCCGAGAAACTGCCAAACAGGGCATTTTAGATGTACAATTGGTGCCAGAACGTCGTAATCGCGTCAAAGTGTTGATGTTGTTTGATGTGGGTGGCTCGATGGATGCACACATCGCCCAATGTGAAAAACTGTTTAGTGCGGCCAAAACTGAGTTTAAAACCCTCGAATATTTTTATTTCCACAACTGTTTATACGACTATGTTTGGAAAGACAATTTACGCCGTAGCAGTACCCGTATGAATACGTGGGATTTATTTAATACCTATGGACGCGACTATCGGGTAATTGTGGTCGGTGATGCGAGTATGGCACCTTATGAGCTGAATTCGATTGGTGGTTCGGTAGAATATATGAATGATGAGGCAGGGCAAGTTTGGTTACAACGTCTGCGTCAGCATTTTGAAAAAACCGCATGGCTGAATCCTGAACAGGAAGGCTATTGGCATTACACACATACCATTGGTTTAATTCGACAAATTTTTGAAAATCATATGTATCCAATGACTTTAAAAGGCATTGAAGATATGACGAAATATTTGGCGCGATAAGCGCCATTTTTTCCATTAATTTTTTATCAATATCAGTTATTGCATGCATATTGATGAAATAGCAATACGATAAGCAACGTGAATTTCAATTTGAGGGGATCGAGATGGAACATCAAATTAATGGCATCGCATTACCGAATGAAGAAGGTTTTTTCGGACAATATGGCGGGCAGTTTATTCCACCGCATTTAAAAGAAGCCATGGATGAAATTAACCTTGCTTATGAAGAAATTCGTCATACAGCAGAATTTCAAAATGAATTAAAAGATTTATTTACAAATTATGTAGGGCGCCCGAGTCCTTTGTTTCATGCAAAGCGTTTATCTGAACAGTTGGGTGGTGCGCAAATTTATTTGAAACGTGAAGATTTAAATCATACAGGTGCACATAAAATCAATCACTGTTTAGGTGAAGCATTGCTAGCCAAATATATGGGTAAAACCAAAGTGATTGCAGAAACAGGTGCGGGACAGCATGGTGTCGCGTTGGCAACAGCATGTGCGCTTGTGGGCATTCCATGTGAAATTCACATGGGACAAGTTGATATTGAAAAAGAACATCCAAACGTCGTGAAAATGAAAATTTTAGGTGCTAACCTGATTTCAGTCACACGTGGTACAGCGACTTTAAAAGATGCTGTAGACAGTGCTTTTGAAGAATACTTAAAAGACCCGAAAAATTATATTTATGCAATTGGTTCGGTGGTTGGCCCACACCCATTTCCAAAAATGGTACGTGATTTCCAAGCAATTATTGGCGATGAAATTAAAATGCAAAGCCAAGAACGCTTTGGAGTAAATCCAGATTATATCGTGGCATGTGTGGGCGGTGGTTCAAACGCAGTGGGTGCATTTACCGCATTCTTAAATGACCCAGAAGTTAAGCTTGTGGGTGTAGAACCTGCAGGTCATGGTTTAGATACAGATCAGCACTCTGCAACCTTAACTTTGGGTAAACCGGGTCAATTACACGGTATGGCGTGTTATGTGCTTGAAGATGAACAAGGCGAGCCATTGCCAGTACATTCAATTGCTTCAGGTTTGGATTATCCGGGTGTGGGGCCGCAGCATAGCTTCTTAAAAGACATTGGTCGCGTGGAGTATTCAACGGCAACTGACCAAGAATGTTTAGATGCCTTTATGACGTTGTCACGTGTAGAGGGTATTGTACCTGCTTTGGAAAGCTCACATGCGGTGGCGTGGGCATTACGTGAAGCACCAAAAATGGCAAAAAACGTGAAAATTGTGGTTAATCTTTCAGGTCGTGGTGATAAAGATTCAGACTATGTAGCAGAAAAATTAGGTTTGAATTAATTCTACTGAATATGAAAAACCGCCTAAATGTATAAGTTTAGGCGGTTTTTTTTATCTTTACTTTATATTTGGCAGGTTTTATAAAACAGTGCCTTAGCTTGCAATATATTGTTGTAACTGCTCGATCAGTTTGCGCTGATCATCCATAGTCGCTTTCACCAAGTCACCAATCGACACTAAACCTACCAACTGCTCACCTTCAAGTACAGGTAAGTGACGTAAATGATGGTCAGTAATTAAGTTTAAGCATTCTTTCACACTGGTGTTTTTGGTCACGGTCAGTACTTTAGCAGTCATAATTTCACTAACCGTTGTGCTTTTAGAAGTTCGTTCCATCAAAATAACTTTACGGGTGTAATCACGCTCAGACAGAATACCAACCACATGATTGTTTTGATCGGTAACCACCAACGCACCAATGCCTTTTTCAGCCATTAAACTAATTGCTTCTAAAACCGTTGCTTCTGGGCGAATTGTGTAAATTTCGTGATGTGCTTTATCTTGTAAAACGTGAGTTACCTTGGTCATATTCTGTGTCCTGATTTGTTGTTTATTGTTTGACTTTTAAAGTAACGTGAATTGTAAAAATTGCAAATACTTTAGAGTCACGATTGTTGATTTTTACGTCAATTCTATTCAGTTTTTATTTAAGCAATATTTAACGGAGGTTCATTAAAAAAGAAATGCTTCATTTGTGAAGTGGTCAGTTTAATTTTTTGACTTGACGAACCAAACAAGGTTGGCGTGACATTTAAACGGGTGAGCGTTGGTAATAAAAAAGTTTCAAAATCCTGCGCGGAAATTTTACGAGGACTATATTGTGGCCAGTGTTTAGCAGCATATTTATGCGCTTGTACCGCATTTAACCAAAAAGGGAAAATATAATCATCGTGATCTGAACTCATTGCCCAACCTTGATGGAATAAACCCCAAAGTACACCGCAGTACATCATTGATTTTAATAGTGTAACTTTAAGCAGAAAATCCTTTGGTAAAGGGTGGAGTTGGTTAATCTGATTCATAATCAAGCAAGGTTGTAAAATTTGGCTATATTGTAAAAAGAATTGATGAATATACCGTTTAAGCTTTGCTTAAAATCGTAAACAAATATGTATTTATGGTTGGAGCATCTAAAAAAAGGGTCAAAAAAAACGCCACCTAAGTGACGTTTTATTATGCTTGCATAGTGGCCATGTTTTGCCAGTATTGTGCTTTCAATGAATCACGTTCTACACGGAAACCTTGATAATACAGTTCTGCCAAGAACATTGCCGCTTTACCATGTCCTGCACGTGCAGCTTCTTCGAGTTGTTTTACCGCATCTTGGAAGTTCATTTGTGAATGAATCGTGTTTACTGCATTTGCATAAACATGCTCTAAGTCATGGTGAGAGATCGTCTGAATCATATTAAACTCCTTATTGTAATTATGATTACTTATTTAAGCCTACCTTTTAGGCTTCATATCAATTTAACGCTTTATTGTTAAACTAATATTACAATTTGATTGAATTGTCAAATAATCATCGGGGTTGATTGGCATATTTCAAGTTTACATGATTAAACATTGAACAAGTTTAATTTTGATTAAACTAAAGCTCTAAGCATGATAAAAAAGGAGAACAACATGACAAGATCCGTAGACGGATGTGCTTTTGATGTACCTCCATTGACTTCTCAAATTATTGAGTTGGCACATCATCACCGTAAAAAACTAGATGAGGCAATTTTCCGTCGAGATGTTCATTTAGGTGAATACTGCTTGGCGCAACGTAAACGTGTGGCTGATTTTGCCAAAACTTTAGAGCGAAGCGATCGTATAGAGTTTTACCGTAATTATGATGGTGAATTACTCCGTATTGCCGATGAAGATGAGCTTCATCCTGCTGAAGCAGAGGGCGGTGTCAGTGTATTTGCTATTTTCTTGGTGCTTGCAGTCATTGCATTGGTTTTATACTTTGCGGTAATTCGTGGCACGATTGGCTAAAGCTAAATCCTTTGTAGAATTTGTAGAAAAAGGCTCAATTTTTACTGTGACGATACAGTAAAATTGAGCTGTTTAACTTGTACATCTCACAAGGGCATCCTACACTAAGGCGATTAGAGGTAGGTCATGCACAACGCAATTCAAAAAACGATTCAATTTATTTCTCAACTGAAACTCGAGCAAATTTATAATATTGTTGTGCTGAGTATCATTTTTATTATTTTAACTTTAGCAAGTGTTGCGCTTTATCGCCCAGTTGGGGTGCAACAATTTCAAAATGTTGAGCGTTTGTCACAACAATCTATGTATGCCAATACCCAAGACATGGCAGTTCATTTACTCAATCAACGTCCGATTCGTTATGTGCATTATTTAAAGTTGATGCAGGCACATCAAATGGAGCAAGATCGGGCTCAACAACTTCCTGCCTTGGTGCAAGAGTAATTTTTTCTGTTGGCATGTTATTCATATTGTGCGGTGTCGGTGTTAAAGATGTTGGTGCGAGTAAATTGTCCTGCAGCATTTTTACCAATGCGGCTTTATCTAAATGTTCGCTCACAATTACTAAAGTTAAACGATCAGGATGCAAATGTTTGCGAATTGCACGTTGCACATCTTCAGCGGTAACTTTTTCCACTCGTTCTGCATAATCACTTAAATAATTTGCAGGAAGTCGATAAAAACCGATGTGCCCAAGCTGGGCATTAATACTGGCATTGCTGCTGTATTGATTCGGAAATGCACGAATTAAACCTGCTTTGGTTTCTTTTAATTGTTCTAAATTCATAGGTTGTTGTACAAACTGAATTAAGCTCTGGTGAGCGACTTGAATACTATCGAGTAACTGATCTTGGCGCGTAGAATAGCCTAAGCTAAACAAACCCGCTGCTTGGGTAAAACGAAACGAACTGCTAACACCGTAAGTGTAGCCACGTTTTACTCGTAATTCTTTCATCAAAATTGAATTGAAACTGCTGCCGCCCAGCATTTTATTGGCAATTTCTAAAGCCAAATAGTCAGGATCATCCCGTGTAGTCGCAAGTTGTGCAATACTGACATGCGCCTGTTGTGACCGGTAGGGAATATGCTGGATGTTGAAACGTGTTGCAGGTGTAGGCTGTGGCAAAGCTGTTGCTGCAACACCTTGGGCAATATGTGCGCTGATGGTATTGGCAAGTTTTTCTGCTTCTTTTAAGGTTAATTTGCCTGTAATGGCAATGTTCATATTTTGCGCGACCAGAAACTGATCTCTAAATTGTTGTAAGTGCTTTGGTTGAATCCGTTTGATGCTGCCATTGGTGCCTGTAATGGGTTCTGAATAGGCATGTTGTCCGTAAATTGCGCGATATAAGCGAATATTCATTAAACGGCTTGGATTTTCTTGCAGTTGTTTTTGCCCAATTTGTGTATTGCTTTGCACACGCTGGATATTAGAACGCTCAAAAGTTGCATGTTTCAGTATTTCCAGCATCATTTTGACGGCAGTTTGCATTTTCTGCGGATCAGACAGTGTTCTTAGCCGTACCACAAACATATCGCGGTACGCCGTGGTACTAAAACGTGCGCCTGTGGTTTCAAAGGCTGCGGCAATTTCCTCTGCCTTATAACGCTTGGTGCCTTCATCAATCAGTTGGGCTGCCATATTGGCAACGCCAAATAAACCTTTTTCAATTTCTGCATCGCGGGCAGAACCTGCATTAAAAGTCAGTTGGATATCAACCATTGGCAAAGCAGGATTTTCGACAAATAAAGTGCGTACGTGTCGATGATTTTTTAATTCATATACCTGTGGAGCGCGAACATCGACCAATTCATTTACGGCATTTAAACTGTGCAGCAAGCTCAAAGATTGTAAAGGCGTACTTACATCTGTTTCAGCAAAATCATGCGCTGCTGTGGTGGCAGTTTCCATCGCAAAGCCAGCAGAACATAGGCTAAAACTAGTGCTTAAAATAAGCGTGCTGAATAGATGTTTTTTCATGAAAATCACAGTTTAAGGTGTTGTGCTTTGAGGTAATAAATACAAGGTGCTAAGTCTGTCTTTGTTAAAGTAACTTTGCGCAACACGTTGCAGATCCTGGGCAGTAATCGCTTGGAAGTGTTGTGGTAAAACATCGATTAAACGGTGACTGAATCCATTGACTTCCAAATTGCCAATGGTTCGGGCTTGTCCTGCCAAATCATCCTGACTATAAATCCAATTGGCCACAAATTGAGTTACCACGCGCTCAATTTCACTTGAATTGACCAAATCCTGTTTTAGCGTATCCACTTCGTTTTGAATCGCGACCTGTGCTTCGCTTAACGTTACACCTGCTGCAGGCAATGCTGAAATACTAAACAAACTATCCCCACGTTGATACGGGTCATAACTGACACTGACTGAGCTAAGAATCTTATTGTTTCTGACCAAGCGCTGTTCTAAACGTGAAGTAATTCCACTGTCTAACAGTTGTTTGATGATAGTGAGCGCGAAGGCATCTTGAGGATTTTTAGCTGTTGCCAATGAACCGACATTCCAAGCCATATATAAATTAGGAACTTGCACAGTCGCAGACAATTCCATGTGCCGATAACCTAATTGTTCAAACTCCAACACATCATTGCGCGGTGGCGTAGGTGCTTTCGGAATATCTCCAAAATACTTTTGGACTTGCAACAATGCGGCTTGATGATCTACATCGCCCACAATCACTAGAATAGCATTATTGGGGCGATACCATTTTTTGTACCACGCCTGTACATCTTGCAGCTGAATGCTTTGCAAGTTTTTCATGTGCCCAATAATGGGTTGGCGATAATGACTGGTTGGGTAGGCAATCCATTTAAAGCGTTCAAAAGCCAAAGCCCGTGGATTATCATCGGTACGTTGCCGCCGTTCTTCCATCACCACCTTAATTTCAGGCTCAAAGTCTTGTTGGCGAAGTAACAAATTACTCATTCTGTCGGCTTCCAACTCTAAAGCCAGTGGGAAATAAGTTTTGGGATAGAGCTGATAATAATTCGTGTAATTGGTAAAGGTTGCTGCATTGACACTGCCACCATAAATACGACTTAAACGGGTAAATTCATCATTCGGCACCTTGGCTGTACCTTTAAACATCATGTGTTCAAGTACGTGCGAAATCCCAAGTGTATTTCCCGACTCATCGCTACTGCCCACTTTGTACCAAATTTGAGTCATCACCATGGGAGAACGATGGTCTTCACGGATAATGACTTTTAAACCATTGTTGAGTGTGGTTTCAAAAGTGTTATTCGCAGCTAAAACTTCAGCATGGCTAATCGAAGCTGTTAAACCCCAAAGCAACGCACAAACAGACTTCATCGAAAATTGGAACATAAGCAAGTGGAGATCAATCGTTATCGGCTTATCTTTCAGAAATTAAAGCGGAAAGGCAAGGATTGCTGTAGGTATTTTTTGTATGCGGCTATGTGGTTGGAATACGAGGTAAAAGCAATTGGTTTATGTTAGAATCCGATTTTTTAACGCAATGCTTTTCAAGGATTCGGCATGCAACAGCAATCTAATGGGCAAAATAAATTTTTGATTGATGCTGATATCGGAGATGATGATGTCACATTACCGAATTTGCCAGCGGTAAATATTCCGATTGTTGAAACAACACCTCTACAACAAGCAGAAACCTCTGAACATGCTGCAGAAACATCATCAGACACGGATGCGCCTGCGAAAGGTGGTTTCTTTAGTCGCATGAAAGAAGGGTTAACCAAAACCCGTAAAAACTTTGCCGATGGCATGGTGAATATTCTGATTGGCGGTAAAGAAATTGATGATGAATTATTAGAAGAAGTCGAAGAACAACTGTTGGTTGCAGATATTGGTGTAGATGCAACGAAAACCATTATTGCCAATTTGACCGAGCGTACTGCGCGTGGCGACTTAATTTATTCACATTCTTTATATAAGGCTTTGCAAGAAGAATTAGTGGCTTTGCTTGCGCCACGGGTAAAACCTTTACATATTGATGCCAATAAAACCCCTTATGTGATTTTAGTCGTGGGTGTGAATGGTGTAGGTAAAACCACAACCATTGGCAAGTTAGCGAAACGCTTACAAGGCGAAGGTAAAAAAGTCATGTTGGCCGCAGGGGATACTTTCCGTGCTGCAGCGACAGAACAATTGCAGATTTGGGGTGAGCGTAACGATGTTGCCGTTGTTGCACAAGGTCACGGTGCAGACAGTGCTTCTGTTATTTTCGATGCGTTTGAAAGTGCGCGTGCCAAAGGCATTGATGTGTTAATTGCAGATACTGCTGGACGTTTGCATAACAAAAGCAACCTGATGCAAGAATTGACTAAAGTTAAGCGTGTGATGCAAAAAATTGATGCGACTGCACCGCATGAAGTGATGTTGGTCGTAGATGCAGGCACAGGTCAAAATGCCATTAACCAAGTGGAAATGTTTGATGAGGCTGTTGGCTTAACAGGCATCACCATCACTAAACTGGATGGTACGGCAAAAGGTGGCGTGTTATTTAACATTGCAAGCCGTAGCCATGTGCCAATTCGCTTTATTGGTGTGGGTGAAAAAATTGACGATTTACGTCCATTCTCAGCCAAAGCATTTGTTGCAGCACTGTTTGAAACTGAAAAATAAGTTTTAAAATAAGTTTAAAGCTAAAATGTAAAAATGCTGTAAGTTTCACACAAACTCCGCAAAATGCGGAGTTTGTGGTTTTTAGCGGGTTTGAGTGTTGTAAAAAGCAGCAGCTAAAAATACGAATGTGAATAAAAGCACATTCGTCTATATACAATAAGAAAAAATATTAGATTGATTTTGATTGATTTTTTGGGGAAGTTAAAATGACACTGTTAAATAAAATTGGTCATGTGCTTACAGCAGATATCATGAAAGACTTTAAGCTTAAAAAAAAGCCTAGCCATGATGCACATGAACTGACTTTCATCGATCAATTGAAAAAGCGCCGTAGTATTTATGCTTTAGGAAAACGCATTCATTTTAGCCAAACTTATATGACCGAGCTGATTCAGGAAGCTGTGCGTAGCTGTCCATCGGCACATCATTCACAAAGTACGCGCGTGGTTATTTTATTTTCTGAATCACATAAAAAATTTTGGAATTTAGTACAGGAAGTACAACGTCAGTTTGTACCAGAGCAGGTTTTTGCAGGTACTAAAATGAAAATCGAACAATGTGCAGCAGGTTTTGGCACGGTATTGTTCTATGAAGATCAACAAGTGATTCGTCAATTGCAAAAGAAAATTCCATTTAATGCTGCAGAATTTCCAATTTGGTCGGAGCAAACTTCAGGGATGGCGCAATTTGCAGTGTGGACAGCACTGGCAGATTCAGGCGTGGGTGCATCTTTACAGCATTATAATCCAAACATAGACCGTGCTGTGGCAGAGCATTTTGATATTCCAGATACATGGTTGTTACGTTCACAACTCGTTTTTGGATCAATTGAAGAAGAAGTAACCGAACGGAGTCATGCACACTATCAAAATCAATTTAAAGTCTATGCTTAAATAACAGCATTTGATGAAGATTGGTCAAATCAGCTTATTATTATGTGCTACAAAGAGCGAACCGCAGCATATTTATATTGCAATAGACTGTATCTATAGAATAAAAGGTAATAGGGTCTGTTGACAATTCGTCTATGTTTGCGACTACGCATATTTTTTAGCTGATATAAGGCATGAGGCAGGAAATTTAGTCATTCTAAATGACTGACTCATAACGCAATAGCAGCAAAAAATATGCTCGTCCTTCGCTGCGCCTTGCGCTGCAAACAAAGCAGTGCTTGTTTTTGCTCAGGCTGTGGCTAAAACTTTCTCAGATTGCGTTATGAAACTTGGCAATAGTCTCGCTATTCCCTGCGTTTCATGCCTGATCTGCTCAGTTTTAGCCTACAGCGCAAGCCATTTATGAAATGTCAACAGACCCTAAATGCAGTCACATACATTTGTCACTTTATATAACTATAATCGTTCTATACATAAAACACACTGTCGTATTTTTTGTAATGTTTATGCTGAATAAAAAGCTTAATATCGCTGTATCAATTAATTTATACAAAATTCTGCAGAGGAATTAAAAATGTCATTTTTAAATCAATTAGAAAAACGCCGTTCAATCTATGCACTTGGTAAAAATGTTTCTGTAGATCAGGCAACTATTGAAAGTACAATCAAACAAGCAGTTCGTTTAAGCCCATCTGCATTTAACTCGCAAACTTCACGTGTTGTGACTTTATACGGTGCATCGCATACACAATTTTGGAACATCGTTTTAGAAACTTTACATAAAATGGTTCCTGCAGAAGCATTTGCAAACACTGAAGCAAAAATTAATAGCTTTATTGCAGGTTTTGGTACAGCTTTATTTTTTGAAGATCAAGATGTTGTAAAAGGTCTACAAGAGCAATTCCCGCTATATGCAGACAACTTCCCAGTATGGTCAGAACATTCGACAGGGATTGCACAATTCGCAGCGTGGACAGCTTTATCTGAAATCAATGTGGGTGCATCATTACAGCACTACAATCCAATCGTAGATGAAGAAGTTGCGCAAACTTATGACATTCCTGCAAACTGGAAACTACGTGCACAATTAGTGTTTGGTTCAATTGAAGCACCTGCTGGTGAAAAAACATTTATGGATGATGCAGCACGTTTCAAAAGCTTTAACTAAGCTCTAGCAACACATACTGCACAGACAAAAAAGTAGGATGATGATTCATCCTACTTTTTTGTTTCTGGGGGTAGTGATGTGCCTTACAACTTACTTATTCATGTGCAAATGCCTAAACCCATGAATTGTCATAAAACTGTCATTTATACATTGCATAGTGCAATCAAACTTTAATAAATGATATAGAGTGAAATATGGCATTTAAATTAGGCATAGCAAGTATTGCATTGATGGCTTGTAGTTCAGCATTTTCAGCAGTAACTATTGCAGTACCTGAAGAAATTAAGTTGCTCGCTGTAAATGATCAACAAATTCGTTCAGGTTTATTCAGTTCTGCACAGCAAGTGAAAGTCAATGCGGGTGAAAATGTCATTAACTTGCGTTATCAACAATATTTTGAACATCATAATGGTGCGCACGATATTTTAAAATCAGGCGTCATTACACTCAAAACCCCAATTCTTCAAGATGGCGAAAACTATCGACTCGCTTTGGTAAATCCACCTAAAGACTTCGATGCTGCAAAAGAATTCAAAGATCAACCAAGCGTTGGTTTATATAATCAAAAGAATCAGTTGCTGGTACAACAAACAGGTGCCAAAGCAAGTTCAACTGGTTGGTTAGGTGGTAGTTGGCTTAATAAAACTTTAGATACCACTCAAAATAGTGCTGCGGTCAATCAACCAGCAGCAGTTTATACCGCGGCAGCAGTTTTGCCATCTGAGGAAACCACCTCAGCAACATTGCCTACAGCAAAACAAACACAGGGCAAAGAGCAACAATTGATTCAATTGTGGCAACAAGCTAGTAAAGTAGAGCGACAAAAATTTATGTCATGGCTTGCAGAACAAGCTAATTAATGTAGATTTGCAACCAGCCTAACTGAGCTGGTTGTTTTTTATTATCGCTTTAAAAGGATTTATTTAAAAAACCAATTTAGTAACGTGCGAAAAAAAAGACAAATTATAAGAACAGTGTGATAAAAATATGAAATACGCTTAAAACTTAGGCGAATGGTATTTTTTTTGAAAAAAAACCTAAAAAACATATTGCGTCTATTCAAAAACTGTATAGAATACGCAACACACCAACGCAGTGTTGATTGAGTTGGTGCTGTTATTGACGAAATAACAGAAA
>NZ_JAYJLK010000037.1:0-25591 GCF_051948795.1 Acinetobacter sp. Lyrl_1 | reverse complement strand
TACGCCATTTCAGCTTTGCCTTTTTAAATTGCTTTCTTCGGGTGACTAATTCTTCAGTTACAGCCTGAATGGTTTGACTATGTAAATTACATTCTTTGGATGTGCCTTTCGTATATTTGGCAATATCAAAAGCAGAGAGAAATTCACCTTTCCGCTTCAAATGCCTAAACCCTAAATCATTGACATAATTCCAGACGAAGTTCACTTCTGATGCTAGTTGGTCTAACACCTTGCAATGTTTGTCTTTTATACGTAATTTAAGGGTTTTCATGTACTTATATTAACAATCAAAACTCAAGGAAAATAGTCCTTAGTTAAATCAAACGACACTTCATGTCGTGTCGCTTATATCTCTGACCTGAAGGACTGAGTTTTACGCTCCATTTGATAAATGATTACACATTGAATAATTCAACCCCACTCGCCACCATCCTCTGAGCAAAAATCCTTTTCCCTGTTTCACGCTCACCTTCCAACACCAACTCAGGTAAATTCAATTCACGCTGAATCTTTAAAATCATTTCATGCAAAGGCTGAGCTTGGTTATTGCTGCAAATATATGATGGTTCTGGATGTTCCACGTGAAGTAAATGTGCCAAAAAACCTGCCAAATCATCAATATGAATCCGATTTGACCAATGTATATTCGGGTAACTTTGTGTGCTTTCCGCAAGTTTGAGCATGCGTGCAGTCGAAGTGCCATAAATACCCGAAGGACGTACGATCACACATTGTTCAGGATAAGCCTGTTGCCACAAGTGTTCCATCTGCAACAACAACTGCCCTTGTACATCATTCGGCTTAGGCACAGTATCATCATCAATACATTCACCTGCGTTTTCGCCATAAACCCGTGTAGATGACACCACAATAATTCGCTTTACAGGATGATCTTTTAATGCAGCGACAATCGGCTGCACAGAATCTACATAAGTCTGTTGATACGCTTCTACAGAACTCAAAACCGTATTCCGAGATGGTGCAAGTAATACATAAACGGCATCAACAGGTTGAGTCTGTGATAAATCGAGCTGTTGAATATCTTGAAGCAGATGCGTCATATCAGGATCTGTTTTCGGACTGCGGCTAATTGTGGTAATTTGATGACCGAGCGTAAATAGTTGTTTTGCAACACGCTGCGATGTTTTACCATAACCAATAAATAGAATATGCATTCAGCACCTAATCATAGCATTTGAAGTTGAGGGGACATGGCTGCAGTCCATCAGTTGCAAGGGGTAGGCTCTGCCTCTGCTGCATTACTTGAAAAACTAAATATTTTCACCACAGATGACTTGCTGTTTCATCTACCGCGTGACTATGAAGATCGTAGCACGATCATTCCCATGAACCAATTAAACGTGGGGCGCAGCTATTTACTCGAAGGTGTGGTTAAAGGGGTCGATTTTCCACCGGGTAAACGCAAGTCGATGGCGGTCAATTTAGAAGATGAATTTGGCAAAATTACCTTACGTTTTTATCATATTTATAAAGGTATTACAGATCGTGCCAAACTTGGCAATCGTTTAAGAGTATTTGGCGAAGTACGGGTTGGAGCACGTGGTCTGGAAATGTATCACCCCGAATTACAACTGATTACTGAACATACCCCACTGCCTAAAACCCAACTGACCGCTATTTACCCAAGCACCGATGGGCTGACCCAAGCCAAATTACGTGAATACGTCAAACAAGCTTTGGCACAGCATAGCGATGATTTGCCTGAACTCTTGCCTGAAAAAATGACCAATGGCTACGCACTCAAACAGGCGCTGGATTATATTCACCATCCACCTTTAAATGCCAATATGCTGCAATTGGCACAAGGCTCTCACCCTGCACAGCAACGCCTGATTTTTGAAGAATTGGTGGCGCATCAAGTCAGTTTACTGACCCGACGGGCTTATATTCAGCAAATTGCCTCACCTGCCTTTTCCCCAAGTCAAAAACTAGCGCCTGCGTTACTCGGCAACATGCCATTTCAAATGACAGGCGCACAGCAACGGGTTTCGCAAGAAATCATGCAGGATTTGCAGCATAATAAACCCATGCTGCGCTTGGTACAAGGTGATGTAGGTGCAGGTAAAACGCTGGTCGCTGCAGTCGCAGCGTGTCATGCGCTAGAAGAAGGTTGGCAAGTCGCGCTGATGGCACCCACTGAAATTTTGGCAGAACAACATTATCTGAACTTTCAAAAATGGTTTGAACCATTGGGCTTAACAGTGGCATGGTTGTCTGGCAAACAAAAAGGCAAAGCACGCGCAGCGGCTGAACTGAGCATTCAAGATGGTAGCGCCAATTTGGTGGTTGGGACACATGCGTTATTTCAGGACAATGTGCAATTTGCCAAATTAGGTTTGGTGATTATTGATGAACAACACCGTTTTGGGGTCGATCAACGTCTGGCTTTGCGCAATAAAGGTGCCAATCACACTACACCGCATCAATTGGTGATGACTGCAACGCCTATTCCGCGAACTTTAGCCATGTCCGCCTATGGCGATTTGGACACTTCGGTGATTGATGAACTACCGCCAGGACGTACACCTATTCAAACGGTGACTATTCCGCTAGATCGGCGTGAAGAAGTCTTACAACGCATTGCCAGCAATTGTGCCGAAGGCAAACAAGCCTATTGGGTCTGTACCTTGGTGGAACAGTCGGAAACCTTAGATGCGCAAGCTGCCGAGGCGACTTTTGCTGAAATTAAAGAACGCTTTCCTGAACTGAATATTGGGCTGGTACACGGCAAAATGAAAGCCGATGAAAAACAAGCCGTCATGCAGCAATTTAAAGACAATCAATTACAGTTGCTGATTGCCACCACAGTAATTGAGGTCGGGGTCGATGTACCGAATGCTTCAATTATGGTGATCGAAAATGCCGAGCGTTTAGGACTTTCACAGCTGCATCAGTTACGTGGACGAGTCGGACGGGGTGCCAAAGCCAGTTTTTGTGCCTTGTTGTATAAAAATCCACTTTCGCAAAATGGACAAGAACGCTTGCGGATTATGCGCGAAACCAACGATGGTTTTGTGATTGCAGAAAAAGATTTAGAACTGCGTGGCCCTGGGGAACTTTTAGGAACCAAACAAACGGGAGATATGGGCTTTCGGGTGGCTAAATTAGAACGGGATGATCATTTGCTGGCACAGGCGCATCATGTGGCACAGCAAATTTTAAACGATTATCCTACACATGCCGAAGCTTTGCTAAAACGCTGGCTGCCTGAGGCACCACGTTATGCCTATGTTTAAACGGATTGCAGTCCTAAGATGACTCAGCCGATCAATCTACTACAATGCGGCATACAATGGCTGCGCCAACTGCAACCGTGTCAGCTCTGCCATAGCGACACGCAATGGCAACATTCGGTCTGTCAAACCTGTTGGCAACAATTGCCGTGGCGTAGCCAAGCGGTACAACGACAAGAAATGCAGATTCAAGTCACTTTTGATTATCACTATCCAATTAATCGCATCATTCAACAATTTAAATATGAACAGCAGTTACATTACCAACTGCTTTTAGTAGGCGCGCTAAAACAACTGTCTTATCCTAAAATCCAAGCCATTGTACCGATGCCAATTTCCACTGCCCGCTTGACTGAACGCGGCTACAATCAATCTTTATTGTTAGCAAAAGGACTAGCGCGGCATTTAAATGTCCCGATTTGGCAACCTGTGACCCGCTTACAACAGCACGCGCAAAAAGGCTTAAGTCGCTTAGAACGATTGGAAGACATCCAACAGCAATTTCAAATTCAGAATGCGCCTAAAATCCGTTTTCGTCGGGTTTTAATTGTGGATGATGTGGTCACGACGGGCAGTTCAATTCATGCACTCAAACAGCAGTTGCTCAAGCTCGGCTGTCAAAAAGTCGAGGCGGTTTGTCTGGCCAGTGCTGAATAAAAAAACTATTCGGTTGAATATGCTCAACGCATTAAAAAGTTGAACTTAAAATATAGAAGAATGATCAACTGCTCTTAATTTTGTTGTAAATATTGTTTTAACCACGGCATCACCACTTCACGGGTCAGCGGTGCCAACAAAGTATCTTGATCATCCAAATCTACCCACTTCATTTCGGCAATTTCAGCAGCAATTTTTGGTGCCTGATCAAGCTGAACCCAATACACATAACTGACCAAACGGCAGTCGGGCTCATTGGCCGTTGCTGTTTCATAGCGTCCAATAAATTGTTGAATTTGCGCCTGACAGCCAATTTCTTCGGCAATTTCTCGCAACATGGTCGTTTCAGGCGCTTCATTGGGTTCTAATTTGCCACCGACCTGCATAAAACACGCGGTATGCTGTTTACGCACCACCAATAACTGCTGTTTGACATTTAAAATAATTGCAGCTGCAACGGTAATGATGTTGTTGATCTCAGCCATTTTATTTCGCCAGTTCCTGCTGCACCCACTCTAGCTCAGGCACTTCCCATTTCATTTCAGGAACACGGTATTGTTCAAATTGCTGCAAAATATTGTCAATACAATTCGATACAATCAATGCCTCACAAAAACGTGGCTGAGTAAAACCTTTTTCAGAGGTCTGTCTTAAAAACTTCAGCAAATCATCATAAAAGCCAGCTACATTAAAAAAGGCACAGGGTTTTGAGTGAATTCCTAATTGTGCCCACGTCCATTGCTCAAAAATTTCTTCTAAAGTTCCAGAACCACCCGGCAAAGCAATAAAGCCCTCGGCCAATTCTGACATTTTTATTTTGCGGGCATGCATGTTTTCAACAATGTGTAATTCGGTCAAATGCGGATGCGCCAATTCATGCTCTGCCAAACTTTCAGGCATGACGCCAATTGCACGCCCACCTGCGGCCAAAGTACTGTCTGCCACCACACCCATTAAGCCTGAGCGCCCACCGCCATAAATTAAAGTTTTGCCTTGTGCAGCCAGTGTTTCACCCACTTTTCGTGCATTTTCAACAAAAACTGAATCTTTTCCTGGGGCAGAACCACAGAAAATAGCAATTGACGACATCATTTTTTCACCATGTTATCTGGCTGTCATGCCATAAAATTAAACTTCAGGGAGATTTTTAAATAAAATAGCATTCTGAGCAGTGTATTTAGTAAGATCCTTGTCTAAAATACACCCATCCACAAAACCCATACTGCGCAAGGAGAAAAGACGAATGCTTGAAGCCTTTTATGCCACAGAGCGCGGTAGTCTGGAAGATGCCACCATTAACGGTGGTTTTGATTTGCATCCAGATCTGGTCTGGATTGACCTGATTGCCCCTTCACAAGAAGAACAGCAATGGGTACTAGACGCATACTCACAAAATTTACCAACCTTAAAATCTTTGGAAGATATTTCATCTTCAGCGCGATTCTACCGTGATGATGACGGTATTTTACACATTAGTACCTATTTTTTAACTAAAAATAAAAACTATCAAGTCGATGGTGAAACTGAAGACAATTCCAGTATTTTAGCCACAGTGCAAACCGTTGCCTTTATTTTACATAAAGAACGCCTGTTTACCCTGCGTGGTGAAAAATTAGTGGCGTTTCGGGCATTTCGGGCGCGTGCACGACGTAACGACTACGAAATTGATTATAAAGACCCGACTTGGGTGCTTTTGGGTTTGCTTGAAGCCAAACTAGACGAACTTGCGGATATCTTGGAAGATATCCACAAGGACTTGGAAAAGTATTCCACAGAAGTTCTGAATAACCGTCATCGTGAGCAAATTTTAGACCTCGATGACATGATTACCCGACTGGCACAATTAGAAGACATGCTTGGAAAAGCGCAATTGTGTTTGATTGATTTACGTCGTGTCCTGACCTTTTTGGCACGTCCGCGTGCGTTGGGTAGTCATATTTACGATGCCGACATTCGAGAACTCAGTGAAGATGTACGCTCACTGGTCGAACACGATGCCTTCTTATTCCAAAAAGTGCGCTTCTTGCTCGATACCACTTCAGGCTTCATTAACACCGAACAGAACGACACGATTCGTCGATTCTCGATTTTACCGAGTATGTTAGCGCCACCGATGCTAGTTGCCAGTGTTTATGGCATGAACACCGACGTGTTACCTTTTGCCAAAGGCACCACCAGTTTTATAGTGGTCAGTATTATTTTAATTGGCTTCTTTATTGGCCCATTAATTTACTTTAGATGGAAAAAATGGATTTGATGCCTTTTATTCCCTCTCTTTTTAGGTTTAGGAGAGGTTTGCAATCTTTTCTCTCCTTTTAGAAGCGGGTTAGAAAGGTTTGCAATCTTTCTTCTCCTTTTAGCAGCGGGTTAGAGAGCTTTGCAAGCCTACCTCACTTGAATAAAGCGGGAAACTAAACGCAATAAAAAAGCACCTTACAAGAAGGTGCTTTTATGATGGTTTTTTCAGTTTTAGACGATTAGCTGCAAATCATCTTGCAAATGACAGGCTTGAATGATCTTCATCATTTTTTCAGGAACCGCTTTAAACTGTAAGCCCTTGGCTTCAGGCGTCTGACGCAACCATTGCACCAAAACGGCCAAAGCTAAAGTACTCCCGTGTTCTAGCTGCGCCAAATTGACCACCAAAGGCAACTGCTGCTGACGAATCAACTGCAGACCTTTTTGGTAATATTGCTCTGCATTACTGAAATCTATTTTTCCAGAAACACATAATTCCTGATTTGATAATTCAATCACGCCACACCTAACCTATTTTTTCTTTTCAACCGCAGCTTCTGCATCTGGCTTAAAGGTTGCAATGGCTTTATCAATATTGCCGCCATTACGCTTCACGTTCGCTGCAAACTGGTTACGGAATTGCAAACCTAAATCAATACCCGACACGTTAATGTTACGGATTTTCCATTGGCTGCCTTTGTCTGCCAACTGGAATGACACAGGAATTTTTTCACCATTATGCAAGAAGTCAATGGTCACCACTGGGTTCTTGCTGTTGGTCGCCTTATAAGGACGCATGGTGTAGCTTTGGTTGCTAAATTTCGCAAACGCTGTGCCATAATTCTCAATTAAGGTTTCACGGAAGTTTTTCTCAAACTGCGCGCGCTGTGCTGCTGAACTGTATTGATTCGTCGCATAAGTACCCATCACAATACGGGTAAATGCCTGCGCATCTACATACGGATCAAGGTTTTGACGCACAATCGTTTTGACCAATGCTGGATTGTTCTGCAATTTAGCATGATCTGCTTTTAAACGTGCAATCAAGCTATCGGCAACTTTTTTCACAAAAGCTGGTGGCGCTTCTGCAGGTGCAGCAAATGCAGTTCCTGCCAACATGGTTGAAAGTACACTTACCGCCAGAGTTTGCTTTAAAAGTGTTTTCACGGACAATCTCCTTCATTACTCAACAAATGACACTTCTGCATCTGTTGTTTCAGCTGTCGCTGTATCTTTATCTGCATCTGACGCTGCGTTGGATGTTTTCGCTGCACCGCCAGTAATAAACTTACTGATTAAATCTTCTAAATCCATGGTGCCTTGTGTGTTGGCAATACTTTCGCCACGCTTCACAAAGTTCAAACCACCACCTGGAACCACTTTGAGATATTTCTCACCCAATAGACCATTGGTTGCTACCATTATGTAAGCATCCTCATCAATACTGGTGATGGATTTCATGTTACCCAACAGTTGTTGTTCCATTTCTTTTTGTTGCTGAGGGCTTGCTTCTTGGTATTCTGCACTGTAGCGCAATTCTTCAAGCGCATAATTTCGCACTGTTTTTAGTTGTTCAGGATTAAAACTGGTCAACTTGCCATCTAGTTCAAATTCAACTGTAGCCAAACGCGATACAGGGTCTAAAGTAATATCATTGACACGACCAATGGTGACACCGCTCATAGTAACTTTGGCGCGTGGTTTTAAACCATTCACGTTGTCAAATGTTGCTGTCATATTGTAACTGTCGCGCAAATTGGTACCCACCAATCCACTGACTTTCATGGCCAAGAAAAACAATGCAATGCCTGTCAAAATGACAAATACACCTACGGCCAGCTCACTTGTACGTGATTTCATTAAACACCTCCGAACATGACCGCAGTCAACACAAAATCAAAACCTAAAACACATAATGAAGAATACACCACGGTTCGTGTGGTTGACGTCGCAATGCCTTCCGATGTTGGGACACAGGCATAGCCTTGATATACTGCAATCCAAGTACAAATTAATGCAAAAACAAAACTTTTAATAATTGTGCCGTTAAAAATATCTTTATAGAACTGCACGCTGCTTTGCATACCGCCCCAGAAAGAGCCTTCATCGACACCTAGAAAATCGACCCCAACCATTTTGCCGCCCATAATGCCAATCGCAGCAAAAATAATGGAGAGCATTGGCAGGCTGACAATTCCTGCCCATAAACGTGGTGACACAATACGCTTGAGTGGGTCTACCCCAATCATTTCCATACTGGCCAATTGTTCTGTGGCTTTCATCAGACCAATTTCTGCTGTTAAGGCAGAGCCTGCACGTCCTGCAAATAACAGTGCAGCCACGACAGGCGCCAACTCACGCAATAAAGTCAAAGACACCATGGTGCCTAACATGGCTTCTGAACCGATATTGACCAAAATGGAGTAGCCTTGTAAGCCCAAGACCAAACCAATAAATAAACCCGACACCGCAATAATCAATAACGACATCACGCCAACACGGTACATTTGGTACAGGAACAGCTTCACCCCAAGCAGGGTTGGCATGGAAAATAGAATTTGCAACAACATTTGGGTGGCGACACCAATGCCACGAACACGCTCAATGACGCGTTGACCTAATGCGGCAATAGCATTCATGAACGCACCTCATCACTTAAATAAGCCCGATGGCTAAATTGATAATCGACTGGCCCTTCGGCAGCGCCTGTTAAGAACTGACGTACAAATGCCGATTCATGCTGTTTTAATTCTGCAGGTGTACCTTCGCCCTGAATCACGCCTTCCGCGATAATATAAATGTAGTCGGCAATTGATAAAGTTTCACCAACATCATGCGAGACGATGATGGTGGTTAAATCCAACGCTTCACGCAAGGAACGGATTAAACGGGTCAACACACCTTTTACAATCGGGTCTTGCCCTGCAAACGGCTCATCGTACATGATCAATTCAGGGTCTAACGCAATCGCACGTGCCAATGCCACACGACGGTTCATCCCGCCTGAGAGTTCTGCAGGCATAAGTTGTTCTGTACCACGCAAACCGACTGCTTCAAGTTTTAAAGCCACCAATTCTGCAATTAAATGTTCAGGCAACTGGGTATGTGCACGCAATGGAAACGCGACGTTTTCATATACGCTCATATCGGTAAATAACGCACCGCTTTGGAATAACATGCCCATACGTGCGCGCGCAGCAAACAACTCCTGACGCGACATTTGCGCAAGATTTTTTCCATCCAGAAAAATATCACCATGATCGGGAGTCAACTGACCACCAATCAAACGTAATAACGTGGTTTTACCAGTACCTGAAGGTCCCATAATGGCAGTAATTTGACCACGGCGAATCTTTAAACTGACATTTTCGAAAATGACACGTTTCCCTCGTTTAAAGCTCAGTTCATTGACTTCAATCAATGACGGCTCATGTTGAGGCATTGGATTATTCATAGCTGAGGGTCTTCCTGCATTTTTTCAGCACGCATACTATAAAGGATTGAAGCGCAAAATGTTATCTAGCAAATTTTTAAAAACTGTGCACGTATTGTTCAAGCAGTCTTATTATTGTTATTTAAATCACTTTTAGGACAGCAACAATTTAAAAGTAAGAAGAAATAATATAATACATTAAATTGCATAAGATGAGTGCTAAACCAATATACGGCATCATTCCCTCTCTCGTCTGCATGAGCAATCGTAAGCTATTGATGTTCATAATTAGCAAATAGAGTTAAAAACGTGACTTATTATACATTTTATTTATCTAAAACAAAAATATTTAACATAAAAAAACCAGTGCTGAGCACTGGTTTTTCTTTATACAAATTGCTATCGCGATCTTAGTCGTTAAATTTACGACGTGGGCGATCAAAACCACCTTCACGGCGTGGACGATCTGAATTGAACTCGCGACGTGGACGATCTTCACCACCAAAAGAACGCTTAGGACGATCATCAAACGAACGTGGTTGACGGTCACCAAAACCACCTTCACGACGATCACCAAAATCACGTTTTGGACGATCACCGAAGCTACCTTCACGACGTGGCTTGTAGTCTACGCGGTTGCCACGGTTGTCATCATTCGCATCAAAACGCGGCTTATCGTTGAAGCCACCTTCGCGACGCGGACGGTCTGAATTAAATTCACGACGTGGACGGTCATCAAATGAACGCTGTGGACGATCACCGAAACCACCTTCACGGCGCGGACGGTCTGAGTTGAACTCGCGACGCGGACGATCTTCAAATGAACGTTGTGGACGGTCACCGAAACCACCTTCACGGCGTGGACGGTCTGAGTTGAACTCACGACGCGGACGATCTTCACCAAATGCAGGACGTTCACCACGTGGTTTGTCATCAAAGCTGCGACGTGGACGTTCATCACCGCCTTCACGACGTTTAAAGTTGCTTTCGCCTTCAAAACGACGACCGCCACCAAAACCGCCACGACCACCGCGACCGCCATCACGACGACCACGACCACCGTCACGACCAGAACGTGCTGGAGGTGGAGATGGCTCTAAGCCTTCAATTTCAGAAACGCTTAAACGTGCATCTAAGAAATCTTCCAACGCACGGATTTTGCCGCGCTCACGGTAAGTTGCCAAAGTAATCGCGTTACCAGTACGACCCGCACGACCTGTACGACCAATACGGTGTACATAGTCTTCATTTTTCATTGGTAAACCGAAGTTAATCACGTGAGAAATAGTTGGTACGTCTAAACCACGTGCTGCAACGTCTGTTGCAACCAAGATTTTTGCACGGCCTTCGCGAATGCTGCGTAAACGACGGTTACGAACGGTTTGTGGCATTGCACCGTGTAGTGCAACAACCGAGTGACCCGCTTCAGCCAATTCTTCAGCCAACATATCGGTATCTTCTTGAGTAGATGCGAATACAACCGCTTGATCTACACCTTCATCAGATAACCAGTGTGACAATAATTTTTTCTTGTGCTCGAAACCATCAGTCCAGTGTAAAGTCTGGGTGATGTCCATGTTCGTTGAGTGACCTGTTTCAATCGCAATACGTACAGGCTCATTCATCATGCGTTCTGCAAGTGTGATAATACGGCTGGCAAAAGTTGCAGAGAACATCAAGGTTTGCTTACGGTTAGCAGCTAAATCGCTAATCGCTTCTAGGTCTTCAGAGAAGCCTAAATCGAGCATACGGTCAGCTTCGTCTACAATTAAGGCATCAACTTTATCAAGTTTGATTTGACGACGGTTCACCAAGTCAAGTAAACGACCTGGAGTCGCTACAACCACTTGCGCACCTTTTAATTGTTGGATTTGCTTACCAAAAGGCATACCACCCATGATTGCTGCAATACGTACACCTTTCATGTGACGTACAAATGCAATCGCGTCTTGGCTAACTTGTTGAGCCAATTCACGTGTTGGGCAAAGCACTAAAATTGACGGCTGAGTAATAGCTTTCATACGCTCTTTAAATGGTACGAAAGTATCTTGATTAGCAAGCGCGTTTAAAGTTGGGAGTAAAAATGCAGCAGTTTTACCAGAACCTGTTTGGCTAGATACCAATAAGTCTTTACCTTCAAGTGCCGCTGGGATCGATTGTTCTTGAACAGGAGTCGGCGTAGTAAAGTTCAAGCCTTCTAAAGCTTGTTGTAAAGATTCATGTAAAGAAAAATCAGCAAAAGTTTTGCTCATAGAGATTTTCACCCTGAAAATGGGTGCTCCATTAAATAAAGTCAGATGGACATCGGCAAAAAGCGGTACAGCAATTATCGCTGACAATTTAAGATTCAGCGGCGATCCGAGTAACGACGATGTGATATAACGCACGCATGATTACGGCTTAACCTGAAGGAATCGCTTTAGCGATTGGGGCGCGAGATATCGTCCTCTCTTTGGACCGCACGCGCATACACAATGATTAGAAGAGAAATGTTCAGGTAATGAACAGAAATTAAGTGCGTGCGCGGATTATAGCAGGATTATTTTAAAAGTCACCTTATTTAATCGACTTTTGCAGTTTTTTGTGTAAACAGTGATAGATTCTGCTTTTATGGCTAGTATATGGACGATAACAACAGATTTAAAACCAGCAGTTTTAGACCGTTAGGTAAAAGAAAAGCCCTCAGGATGAGAGCTTTGCTAAGTGTCTTATTTAAGTATAAATATGATCAGCTGATTATTTCGCTGCTTCGCCCCAAGCAGGCACAACCGCTTTCATAAGTGGTTTTAACATTTTCATTGAACATGCCAAAACTTGCCCATTTTCCATAGAGTCGCTGCCACCACGTGCATCGACCACAGTACCGCCCGCTTCTTTCACAATTAACTCACCCGCAGCAATATCCCACGGTTTTAAGCCAAGTTCAAAATAACCATCTAAACGACCTGCAGCCACATAAGCCAAGTCTAATGCAGCAGAACCTGCACGGCGGTATTGAGCGCCTGCTTCTGTCACATTCAATAAACTTTCAAAATGGTTTTTGGCATAAGAAACAATTTCGCCATCGCGCTTAGCACGATAAGCATGACCCACTGCCAAGAAGGTGTTGTCTAAACTGTCTTTTACATTTACACGAATACGACGTTGATTCATCATCGCACCACGGCCACGGCTCGCAGAGAATAATTCATCTTTTACAGGGTCGTAAATAACACCGTGCTGTGTCACACCTTTGTGTTGCACTGCAATCGAAATACAGAAATGAGGGAAACCGTGAACAAAGTTTAGCGTGCCATCTAAAGGATCAATCACCCAACACCAGTCGGCATCGTGACCTTTGCCTTCCTGCATGCCAAATTCTTCGCCCAGGAAGCTGTGATTTTTATAACTTTTGCGTAATGTATCAATGGTCAATTGCTCGAGGTAACGATCTACGCGCGTTACAGGACCATCAATGCCTTTTTCTTCGACTTGTAGATCGAGTTTATGACGATTCTGATGCGCTTTTAAAAGCTCTTGACCAACTGTTTGAGCCGCACGCGCAGCCATCACCACCATAGGTTCCATTGAACACCCACTACAAATTTGAAGAGATTGATAAAGAATAATGCATGAAAGCCCCAATATTTTAGCAAATATTGAGGCTTTTGGGGAAGAAGTGTTGCTAAAAATTAATTCAATATAGATTGATGCAGTTTTTGCCAAGCATTTTGCATTGATTTTTCAATGCCTTGTGCATCTAAACCTGCCTGTTGCAGCATTTGACCATGTGTCGCTTGTTGCATAAAGCTATCTTCTAAACCTAAATGAATAATCGGTTTGACAATCTGGGCCTTCGCCAAGTATTCACTCACGGCACTGCCTGCACCACCCATAATCGCATGCTCTTCTACAGTGACGAATAATGCAGTGCTGTCTGCAATCTCAGCTAACAGTTTTTCATCCAATGGCTTCACAAAACGCATATTCACCACACGTACTGCGACATCATGCTGCTGAGCAAATGCTTCTGCCGCCTCAACTGCCGCTTGCACACGGCTACCAAAAGCCAGCACTGAAATATAGTCATCATATTGTGGATTAAACTGCGCCGCAATTTCAGCTTGTCCCAATGGAATTGCTGTCATTTGCTGCTGAATTTCGACACCCAAACCATGCCCGCGTGGATAACGCACTGCTGCAGGACCGTTATATAAATAAGCGGTGTGCAGCATTTGACGACATTCATTTTCGTCTTTTGGCGCCATAATCACGATATTCGGTACGGTACGCATATAGGCGTAGTCGTAAGCACCTGCATGGGTTGGACCATCTTCACCCACCAAACCTGCACGATCGATGCCAAAAGTGACATCTAAGTTTTGCAAAGCGACATCATGAATCAGTTGGTCATAACCGCGCTGCAAGAAGGTAGAGTAAATCGCCACCACAGGCTTTAAACCTTCGCAGGCCATGCCCGCAGCCAAAGTCACGGCATGCTGTTCGGCAATCGCGACGTCAAAATAGCGTTCAGGAAATTGTTTGGCAAATTGCACCATGCCCGAACCTTCGCACATGGCTGGCGTAATTGCCAATAAACGCGAATCTTGTTCTGCCTGATCACATAACCACTGCCCAAATACATCAGAATATTTAGGTGCGGTGACAAGCGCAGCTTTGGCATGAATTTTACCAATGGCGTGATATTTAATTTGATCGGCTTCGGCAGGCGCAAAACCTTTGCCTTTTTTGGTGTAAACGTGAATTAAACGTGGACCTTTACGTTTTTTCAGTGCATTGAACACATGTGTGAGTTGTTCAACATCATGTCCATCGAAAGGGCCGAAATAATCAAACCCAATCGCTTTAAATAAGTTGTCTGCAGCTTCAGTAGCAGCACAGTGCAAACGTGAGTTGTATGTCCATTTTGGATGCGGCTGCACGTAAGCCTCACCTGTTTCACTGACATAAACCGATTCACCACGCTCCCAAATGGCAGCAAGATGTTTGGCAAAGCCGCCTGTGCTACATGAAATTGACATATCGTTGTCATTCAGCACCACCACCATATCGGCTTGGTGGGCCACTGCATCATTCATGGCTTCAAAAGCCATACCTGCCGTCATGGCACCATCGCCAATAATGGCAACAACTTCACACGGGTTTTGTTGATAACGTCGTGCCAACGCCATCCCCAATCCTGCAGAAATTGCTGTTGAGGAGTGACCAACGCCAAAGGTATCAAAAATAGATTCTTCACGCGCAGGGAATGCAGCCAAACCATCTTTGGCGCGAATGGTGGTGAGTTGCTCGCGGCGTCCTGTTAGGGCTTTATGCGGATAAGCCTGATGACCGACATCCCAAATTAAGCGATCGTGTGGGGTATTAAAGCAATAATGCAGCGCAACGGTCAGTTCGATCACGCCTAAGTTTGCGCCAAAGTGTCCTCCACTTTGACCTGCGGCATACAAAATGAATTGACGTAACTCATCTGCCACCTGTGGAAGCTGGCTTTGCGCGAGTAAACGTAATTGCTGCGGATGGTCAATCTCATCGAGCAATGGTGTTACAGGGCGTTGAGTTGGAATTTCTGTATACAGCATATGTGGCAAAGCCTTCTAAAGCCTGGCAAATCCTAAGCGAGGTCAATGGGAATTACTCGATCATATAACCGAATGGTATTACCTTCAATCAGCCACATTTCTAGCGATGTAGTTTTGAGCAGTGATTTCAGTTGGGCACACGTTGGGTGGGTAGATTATCCTGAATAATCTAACTATTTATCAACCATTATCGTGCGCTTTATACAAAAAAGAAAATCTTCTGTATAAATTCGTGTTCGCTATTCTACTAATGTCTGAGCATTACGCTATACTTTAAACAATTTATCGACTATTTCACGAGTTAAACAGTGCCGATTAAGTTTGTCGCAACCTCACGATTACCGACCGCATTTGGTGAATTCAACATTACGGTATTTCAAGATCCTGAAACTGGCGAAGAACACGTGGCATTATCCAAAGGTTTGGACACTGCGCCAACCCAGCCTGTTCTGGTACGGATTCACTCAGAATGTTTAACTGGCGATGCTTTCGCGTCTTTAAAATGCGACTGTGGCCCACAGCTTCAAGCCACTCAACGCCTGATTAATGATGCAGGACAAGGTGTGATTTTGTATTTACGCCAAGAAGGTCGCGGGATTGGCTTGACCAATAAAATTCGTGCTTATGCCCTGCAAGATCAAGGACATGACACGGTGGATGCCAATTTAATGCTGAATTTACCTGCCGATGCACGTCGCTATGATATGTGCAGCATTATGCTAGATCATTTGCAGGTTAAAGCTGTGCGCTTAATCACCAACAACCCTTTGAAAATTCAAGCATTACAGGAACAAGGGATTACGGTGGTAGACCGTGTGCCTTTAACTGTGGGGCTAAATCCATTCAATGAAGAATATTTGCAAACCAAACATGAACGCATGGCGCACATGTATGATAAAGGTGACTTTTGAGTCACCTTTTAATTTTTGAATTAAATAATTTCTACGCAATTTGTTTAAATCGTCATCGAAAAAATACGGTTATTTGGCATGCGACGTTTTAAACGCAAATCAAAGGCCATACAAATATTGCGCACAAAAGGTTTACCTTTTTCCAAAATCTGAATGTGCTGATCTTGAATGAGCAGTAATTCATCTTCCTGCATTTCCTGTAACTGTTGCAGCACTTGCTCAATTTCAGGAAATGCCAATTCTGGACTGGCCCACGACGTTTCAAAGCTGCACATTAAATTTAAAATATGCTGACGTATTACCAAATCTTCCCGATCCAGCACATGCCCTTTAAACACAGGAATTTCATTGCAGGCTAAACGGGCATAATAATCTTCAATGCTTTTTTCATTTTGCGCAAAGCTATACCAACTGTCGCTAATAGATGAAACACCCAAGCCAATCATAAGCTGCGTTTTAGATGCGGTATAGCCCATAAAATTACGGTGCAAGGTACCATTTTTAAACGACTGATACATACCATCACGTTCTAAGGCAAAGTGATCCATCCCAATTTCATGATAACCATAGGCCAAAAGACGCTGTTTGCCTTCTTCATAGCACTGACGTTTTAATTCATCTTTAGGCACATCTTCATCTTTAAAGCCACGCTGCCCATTGCCTTTAATCCATGGCACATGCGCATAACTGTAAAATGCCAAACGGTCTGGCATTAAACGTTGGGTCTGCTCAATGGTATTCAGTACATCGTCTAGATTTTGAAAGGGCAAACCAAAAACCAAATCATGTGAAATAGAATCATAGCCAATTTCACGCGCCCACTCGGTCACACGTTGCACATGCTCAAAAGGCTGCATCCGATGAATGGCGCGCTGCACTTTTTCATTATAATCCTGCACGCCATAACTGACCCGACGAAAACCCAAGTCATATAAGGCCTGTAAATGTTCGCGGGTGGTGTTATTGGGATGACCTTCAAAACTAAATTCGTGCTGTTCTGCCACTTTGGCTTTTGCCAGAATGCCTTGAATGAGCTGCGTCAAATGTTCGACAGAAAAGAAAGTTGGTGTGCCACCGCCCAAGTGAATTTCTTTAATGATGGGAGTGCTTTCGAGCAATTGGCAATATAAGTCCCACTCTTTTAATAACGCCTGAATGTATGGCTGTTCAACTTCATGGCGTTTGGTGACACGTTTATGACAGCCACAAAAAGTGCATAGACTTTCGCAAAATGGCAAATGAATATACAGACTAATGCCTTCGCTGGCATTAGATTCATCAAAAGAACGCTTCAGCGTCTGCTGCCATGCCTCGGCTGAAAAAGTAGCATCATCCCAATAAGGTACGGTTGGATAACTGGTATAACGTGGTCCAGGCACATTGTATTTTTGAATTAAAGAATTTGCCTGCTGTGTCATCCACTCTGCCCCATTCAGTTAATTGCTGCTGACTAAAATTTAGATTGTAAAAACTATTGTGCTGAGCTTAGGCATGGAAATCAACCTAGTCTTTTGCTCGGAATACATGCTGAAATACAAAGCACCTTGCGCAATTGCATGAGCGATTTGCAGCAAACTGGATAAACCCCTTAATTTTTAGACAGTTTTATGTTTTGATGTAAGCCATTTTATTTTTATGCTGAGGTGGCCATGTCGCATCCTACTCACGCGGATATTCAACGTGTACGTGAATTTCTTCTCGATTTGCAGGCGCGAATTTGTGCGGCTTTAGAACAACAAGAACAGGCAGGTGGTGGAAGCGCACAGTTTGAAATTGATGACTGGCAACGTCATGAAGGTGGCGGTGGTCATTCCCGCGTCTTACAAAACGGTACGGTCATTGAAAAAGGCGGAGTGATGTTTTCGCACATCAATATTTCCAAACTGCCTGCTTCTGCAACTGAACGTCATCCAAATATTGCAGGCGCACCTGCGCAGGCGATGGGCGTGTCATTGGTGATTCACCCGAAAAACCCAAATGTACCCACCTCACATGCCAATGTGCGTTTATTTGTCGCTGAACCTGAAGGACAGCCGCCAATTTGGTGGTTTGGTGGTGGTTTTGACCTGACACCATTTTATCCAAATGATGAAGATGTAGTGGCATGGCACCAAACAGCACATGACTTATGTGCCCCTTTTGGCAATCAAGTCTATGCAGAACATAAACAATGGTGTGATGACTATTTTTATTTAAAGCACCGCGATGAACAGCGTGGCGTGGGTGGTTTATTTTTTGATGATCTGAATCAATGGGACTTTGACACCTGTTTCAACTATATTCAGGCGGTGGGTAACGGTTATTTGGCTGCAATTCTGCCTATTTTTGAGCGTAATCGTGACAAAGCCTATACCGAAGCACAACGTGAGTTCCAGCTTTACCGTCGTGGACGCTATGTGGAATACAATCTAGTTTACGACCGCGGCACTTTATTTGGCTTGCAGACAGGTGGACGGATTGAGTCCATTTTAGTCAGCTTACCGAACTTGGCGGGATGGTCGTACCGTCCTGAATGGGCAGAAGATTCCGCAGAGAAAAAACTCACTGACTATTATTTAAAACCACGCGATTGGTTAAATCTCAAGACGAGTTAAAGCTCGCGACTGGTGAAACCTTGCTACATCGCAGTGTAAAAAAGATCACATTCAAGGTTCAAAAAAGCGATTCTTCCACGAATCGCTTTTTTACTTAGAAACTTTATTGCTTATTTTCAAATCAATAAATATGCACAGCATGAATTAACTGTCATGATAGTGCGGATGGATTTTAATAGATGATGTGACCGCGCACCCTATTCGACCATGCACAAATAGGATTTAACTATCCATACATCAAACCATGAGTCAAAGGCGAATTCATCAAACTGTCAAAGCCTTATGTCACACTGCGCCACATCTGTCAGGAGATCCGCATGTTTAGCCCGCTGTTCAAACACAAAATCTTTTTATTTTGGGCAACCTTTGCCATGTTACTTGGCTCAATTTGCATGACCTTTATTTTTGAAAGTCATCTTTCAGATGGCTTAGCCATTAGTAGCAGCATTTTAGCGGGCATTGCCATGTTCGTGATTGCCACTATTTTGGTATTAGAAACCGTTTTAGAGATTTGTAATCCTTAAGTCCAAAGACTCCCACCGTTTTATACCGCCATAGGCTTTAGTCCGCGCTGAATTTGACGTATATTGATGCACATTTCAGCACATGGATTTTGGCAAATGCGCAAACAATTTGCCGTGATTGGCAACCCAATTGAACAATCACGTTCTCCTGAACTGCATCATGCCTTTGCAGAAAAAACAGGCATTGACCTGCAATACAGCAAACGCCTTGCCCCTCTTGATGGTTTTAGAGACAGTGTTGCAGACTTTTTTAATCAGGGCGGTGTAGGCATGAATGTAACCGTGCCTTTTAAAGAGCAAGCATTTGCCCAATGTGGCGTATTAACCGAACGTGCCAAAATTGCCAAAGCAGTCAATACCTTGTGGATGCAAGATGGTGTTTTGCATGGCGACAATACCGATGGTCAGGGTTTGGTTGATGCCATTCGTGCTTTGGGCTGGAATTTAGAGCACAGTGATATTTTGATTATTGGCGCTGGTGGTGCAACCCGCGGGGTAATTTATCCGTTGGTACAAGCAGGCGCAAAAAAAATTGTGATTGCCAACCGCACCCTTGCCCGTGCTGAACAACTGGTTGCTGACCTACAAGCTGCCGTACCGCAAGCAGAATTACAAGCCATGGCACTTACCGATTTAACAGGTCAATTTGATTTAGCCATTAATGCGACGTCTGCCAGCTTAACGGGAGATGCCCTCACCTTGCCTGAGTGTTTGCAGTTTAATTTTGCTTATGAAATGGCTTATGGCAAACCTTCGAGCTTTTTAGAACAAGCCAAAGCGCGTGGCGTACCGACATCGGAAGGTTTTGGCATGCTGGTCGGACAGGCGATTGAATCTTTTTATATTTGGAATGGCGTGAAACCTGAATTAAAAGATTTCCTCTAAATCATCACCAAATAAAAATAGCCCTTGAGCAGCAAAGGGCTATTTTTTTATTTAAACTGGGCAATCTTGTTGAACGCTGATTGCCCATTTTTCACCCACGGTTTATTTTACAAATTTCTGCATATCTTCATACACATCCATATATAACTCATAATCAATCTGTTCAGCCTGATCTTCAGTTAAAGTGCGAATTGAATTTTGGCTCAATTTGCCCTGCTGACGATCAACATACGTCTGCCCCAAAATGTGTGCCGTTTTCTTTAAATTCTCCAAGTCAGGCACATCCCAATCATAAGCTGCTTCATAGGCTTTTAAATATTGCTGAGCAAATATCTGTTGTGGTTGCTTGTATTGCTGTTTCAGCTTACGCCATTCAAGTGCGACTTTATTTTCATCGACTGCATCTTCAGTCAAATTATTGATACGACGACCAATTGCATTATTGAATTGCTCATCTTCTTCTAAATGATGCTTGGCTTGTAAAGCTTCAATCCGTTTTAGCGCGGCACCTTTCGGGTCATAGTAGCGCTCATCACTGAACCAATAGGCATACACTTCTGCCATTTCCTGCAAGGTTTGTGGACTAAGATTTTTTACCCACGTACTTTGCTCTGCTGCCATGTGCACTAAAAATAAAGTCTGATAAGTCTGACTAAAAGATTCTGTTTGTTGATAGGTTTTTTGCGCCAACTGCGCCAATTCTTCATCATAACTTAAGGCAGGTTTTACAGTGGTCTTATCTTTATTTTCTGCAGTTTCCTGCTCCAAAGTCCGCCCTAAATTTGTCACCCATTTTTCTAAAATTGAGTCTTTGCTGACCTCTTGAATGGATTTGGCTTGACGCAGCGCACTACGGTCAATTTTGCTGGCTTGCCCATAATTCGCAATGCTGACATCGTTATACACATGAATTGTGCCGTAATTTTCGCGTTTAAATTGCAACGCATAATCAATTTTTGCAGCACGCCCCTGATCATCTAAAGCCACATCAATTTGAATCGGTGTTTTTTTATCTTTAGGTGTAGCGTTCATAATCTGCTGAATTTCAGCCTGATGTTTTTGCCACAAAGCTGCAAAAGCGGCGGCATCGACCAATTGTTCCGAACGGTATGGTTCAAAAACTTTAGCTAGCTTTTCTTGCGGTGAAGCAAAGTGCTCATCTAAAACCGATTGTGCCTGCTCAGCACGACTTGGGCTAAATGCTTCTAATTCATAGGCATAAGCACAGTAGGTTAAATCTCCAACTTTGGCTGTTTTTGCTGTTTCGATCAAACGCTGACAGTCTTGTTCGCTTAGCATACTTGCGGTGCTTGCTGAATCTTCTGCCTGCTCAGCAGCCGCTTCAACGGCTTGTTCAGCTGCGATCATGGCATCTTCACTGGCATCTGCTGAATAATCTGCCACATTACTCACTGTCGTTTCAGTTGCATAAAATTTCTGACTGACCAAATCACGCAAAGCAAGGGTGGCTTGATAAGCCACAAAAGCCTCTTGGCTCATACCATAATCTTCAGCAGTTTCATTGTGTTTTAAGTAGTCTTCAGCACTTTCTTTGGCTGATGTATCTTGTGTAGTTTCAACTTGCTCAGTAGCATCTTCAGTTGTGGTCGCCTGCCCCAATACAGTCTGTTGCAAATACGGTGCATTGACCTGATCAAACATGGCAAGCTGCAGCAACATATCTTCCAAACTACTGTTCAAACGAATTTTTTCACTAATTTTTTGCTGACGGTCTTGTGCAGTTAAAGATAACTTTTGAATATGTTTAGAATCTGCCAATACATACGGCACCGCATTCATGGCTTTTAAGTATTCGGCAAATTGTGCCACTTTAATCCGCTCAAAATCGGCTTTGTATTTAGAAAAGTCGATATAGGCAAAGTCATTTTGACTGTCTTTATTCACCAAATAAGGCAACAAAGAAAAATAGTTGGTATAGAACTTATATTCATTAAAATCGACCACCATCGGTACTTTCATTTGCACCAAAAGTGTCGGTTTTTCATAGCGTGCTGCCACATTCAAAGCAGCAATTTTTTGCCGATAATGCACCGAGCCATCGTAGCTAAACTCAGTATCATTCAATACATTCAACAGAAAATTAAAAGGACTCGATTTTTCGATTGCCCCTGCAGCATAGGAAGCAGAGTTTTGTTCCTTAGCCATTGCCGTATATAAGTTTTGTTTTTCTTGTGTACTTAAACGGACTTTTTGCTGTTTTAAATACTGATCTAATTGCTTTTTAAGTACAGGATCAAGTGTGGTAGGAGCAATATCTGTTACTTTTGGTGTTGCTTCAACTAAATTGCTCTGTACCCGTAATTTGCCCTGAAAATCATAACTAGGTGTTTCAAAGATGGCATTTAACCCCGTAATTGCCTTTTGTTCTATACTTACCGTCTGATTGGAATTGGTCTTAATGACATGCTGCGAACAACCTGTAGCAGCTAAACTAAAAAGACATAAAGATAAATATTTTAATTGTATCTTCATTGCTAAACACCTTATATTCATTATAGATTGGTCTGTTCAAACGTACAGATTATGATACATTGTAACATAACACTTCATTCGTTTTTGTAAGGTGAATAATTTTCAGTATTCGCATTTCTGACATTTTTATTCGCTATTCTTATCAATGTTTTTTGATCATGAGTGTGAATAATCAACATATCGATACAGATAATCCAAAACTATTTCTAAATTAGGATTAAGACTATGCCAGCATATAAAGCCCCATTACACGATATTCGTTTCTTAATGAACGAAGTGCTTGATTACCCGACCCATTACAAAAATCTTTCTAACGGTGAACTTGCGGACGCAGATACAGTCGATATGATTTTGGAAGGTGCAGCAGATTTCTGTGAAAATGTACTTTCTCCACTCAATCAATCAGGCGATGAAGAAGGCTGTCATTTTGAAAATGGCAATGTGACCACACCGAAAGGCTTTAAAGAAGCCTATGACCAATTTGTGCAAGGTGGCTGGCAAGGTCTGTCTTACCCTGAACAATACGGCGGTCAAAACCTGCCAATGTCGCTAAACCTCATCAAATCTGAAATGATGGGTACAGCAAACTGGTCATTCCAAATGTATCCAGGTTTAAGCGTGGGTTGTATCAACACCATTATGCAATTTGGTACAGACGCGCAAAAAGATACCTATTTACCGCACTTGGTTGCAGGTACTTGGTCAGGCACCATGTGTTTGACTGAACCACAATGTGGTACCGACTTAGGTCAGGTAAAAACCAAAGCAGAACCACAAGCCGATGGTACGTATGCGATTTCAGGTACCAAAATCTTTATTTCTGCAGGCGAACATGACCTGACTGAAAACATCATTCATATTGTGTTAGCACGCCTCCCAGATGCGCCTGCAGGCACAAAAGGTATTTCATTATTTATCGTACCGAAATTCTTGCCAACCGCAGAAGGTACGGTGGGTGAGCGTAATCCTGTCACTTGTGGCTCTATTGAACACAAAATGGGGATTCGCGCGTCTGCAACTGCAGTCCTGAACTTTGACAATGCCGTGGGTTATTTGATTGGTGAACCAAACAAAGGCTTACATGCCATGTTTACCTTTATGAATACTGCACGTATTGGTACAGCAATTCAGGGGATTTGCCATGCAGAATTGGCATTCCAAGGTGCATTACCGTATGCCAAAGAACGTATGTCAATGCGTGCCCTTTCAGGTAAAAAAGACCCTGAAAAAGTAGCTGATGCAATCATTCACCACGCCGATGTACGTCGTATGCTCTTAACGCAAAAAGCCGTGGCAGAAGGTGGTCGTGCCATGATTTATCATGCTGCACAATTGGCAGATAAAATGAACGACGCTTTAATGCGTGGTGATACTGCAGCTTTTGAAGCGCATGATGACCATTTAGGTTTCTATACCCCAATCTTAAAAGGCTTCTTAACTGAAATGGGTTATGAAGCTGCCAACCACGGCATGCAAGTGTACGGCGGTCATGGCTATATTAAAGAATGGGGCATGGAGCAAATTGTACGTGATTCACGTATTTCTACCCTGTATGAAGGTACAACTGGCGTTCAGGCGCTCGACTTGATTGGTCGCAAAGTGTTGTTAAGCTCTAAGGGCAAAGTGATTCGTGACTACACCGCTGAAATTTTGAAATTCTGTGGTCAACATGCACGTAACAAATACATGCGTCGTTTTGCATGGGACTTAACCAAGCTATGTGCTCAATGGAACGCATTAACCGTGCGCATTATGTTGGCAGCTCGTAAAGACCGTGACATCGTATCCAGTGCTTCAGTAGACTTCTTGATGTTCTCTGGTTATGTCATGATGGCTTATTTCTGGGCGCAACAAGCGGCTGTGGCTTCGACCAAATTGGCTGAAGGCAATGGTCAGGAAACACCTGAGTTCTATAAAGCCAAAATCAAAGTTGCAGATTTCTACTTTGAGCGTTTATTGCCACGTACCCAAGGTCATGCAGAAGCAATGGTCAATCCATCTAAAACCATGACTGCATTAGCACCAGAACATTTTAGTTTTGACTACTAAAATATTCTAAGCAGATGTAAATCAAAAGAGCGCGTAATGCGCTCTTTTGGTGTTTACTTCAGAAAGTAAGTACTCGAATCTACACATCAATTAAAATTACTTTTAATGTGCTGTTGGAAAACCATGAAATACCCACTGAATCAGATATAAAATCAGAAAAATTAAAATCACTAGACATAAAATTTCTAGTCGTTTCATTCAATTCGCTTCTTAGCCTTGTCTTCTAGCAACATATAAATTAAATCAAGCTCAGGACAGACATATCCCATTGCGGTTAAAGCCGCGGTAATTTGCCCACGATGATGAGTTGCATGATTGAACACATGCATTAGGGTTGCAGCATAGGGTAAGTGCATCTCCACGCCAGTTGATGTTTTATAGTGCAGCTCTTGATGAAAAACATTCTCATCCACCTGATTTAAAAAATAAATCCAGTTTTCAGCCTTCTTTTCAAGTTGCTCAACAAGCTGTGTTCTGTTGGTTTCCACAATACTATCTAATGGCAAAATTGGTGAGTGGTGCAAAGCAAAACGTGGAAACCACAAATGATGCTCACCGACCAACAAGTGATTCAGAGTGCCAAAAATACTTTTAAAATATAAGCCCTGATCCAAGAAAAAATCATCATCTGAAACCAATAGCAAAGTCTGATTTAGTTTTTGAGTTGCCCAAAGATTATAGCGGGCAAGTAACTCAAACGTTTTTAAATCCATTTAAAATTATCCTATTTGAGTTTTATTATGAAAATTGAATCAAAAGTTCAAACTATATTAAGATAAAAGATATATTTTTAATCATTTAAAGCGAATTTGTAGATTTAAAGACAGATACAATTTATTGTCCTTTAGAAATAATTGACCAAAATCATGCTTGGTTTTACTTGCCATCTCAAACTTTGTATTATTGTATAAATACTCTTCAAATTCATGGCGATGATACAGATGATAGCAAATGATCTCGCCATCTTCTTT
>NZ_JAYJLK010000036.1:0-26441 GCF_051948795.1 Acinetobacter sp. Lyrl_1 | reverse complement strand
GTATGACGCTGCAAAATCAAATATTGATGAACCAGAACCTATAATAATGTGCAGAGGATGCCATGTCACAACACAATCCATCGCCAAATCACACGCCTGCAACTCACAGTGAAAAAGTGAAATTTGATTGGAAAGATCCTTTTTTGCTTGAACAGCAATTGACTGAAACCGAACGTATGATTCGTGATAGTGCCTATGCTTATTGTCAGGAAAAATTACTGCCGCGGGTACGTGATCAGTTTAGACATGAAACGGTAGATCGCAGCATCTTCCGTGAAATGGGTGAGCTTGGTTTGTTAGGCTCAACCATACCTGAACAATATGGCGGTGCAGGTTTAAATTATGTGAGTTATGGGTTAATTTCACGTGAAATTGAACGGGTCGATTCAGGCTATCGTTCAATGGCAAGTGTGCAAAGTTCATTGGTGATGGTGCCAATTTATGAGTTTGGCAGTGAAGCACAAAAACAAAAATATTTACCCAAACTCGCTTCGGGTGAATGGATCGGATGTTTTGGTCTGACTGAACCTGATTTTGGCTCCGACCCTGGCAGTATGAACAGCAGAGCACATAAAGTTGCTGGCGGTTATCGTTTACACGGTGCGAAAATGTGGATTACCAATAGTCCAATTGCCGATGTATTTGTGGTGTGGGCAAAAGAAGTTTCAGCAGATGGGCAAGTGGGTGATATTCGCGGTTTTATTTTAGAAAAAGGTTGGGATGGACTTTCTGCACCAATCATTCAAGGCAAGGTTGGTTTACGCGCTTCAATCACAGGTGAAATTGTCATGGACAATGTTTTTGTGCCTGAAGAAAATATGTTACCTGAAGTGCGTGGTTTAAAAGGGCCGTTCACTTGTTTAAATAGTGCACGTTATGGCATTGCTTGGGGTGCTATGGGTGCGGCTGAGTTTTGTTGGCATACTGCGCATCAATATACGATGGATCGGATTCAGTTCGGACGTCCTTTGGCGGCCAATCAGCTCATTCAAAAGAAACTTGCCGATATGCAAACCGAAATCGCGCTGGGTTTACAAATTGCTTTACGTTTTGGTCGTATGAAAGATGAGGGTATTGCTTCACTCGAAGGTACTTCGCTGATTAAACGCAACAACTGTGGCAAGGCCTTAGAGATTGCTCGTATGGCGCGCGATATGCTTGGTGGGAATGGTATCAGTGATGAATATGGCGTGGCGCGGCATTTGGTCAATTTGGAAGTCGTGAATACCTATGAAGGGACGCACGATGTGCATGCGCTAATTTTAGGTCGTGCGCAAACGGGTATCGCGGCTTTTGCCAATTAAATCTAGATCTAAACTAAATCTAGGTCTAATGATGCTACGGTGGAAAATATTGCAAACCACATTTTCCACCGTTTTACTTTAGCTGTTTAGTTTTAAAAATTGGCTAATTTCCTGATTAAATTTCAACGGTTCGGTCAGTAAAGGGGTATGCCCAGATTGGTGAAATATGACTTGTTTCGCATTCGGCATAGCTTCTACCACTTGACGTTGTCCTTCTGCCGCATACAAGGTCGATTGTGCGCCTGTAAAAAAGACTGTCGGACAACCCAGTTGAGTTAAAGCCTCACGATAATCTTCCTGATGGTGTAAATAATTGTCGATATACCAGCGTAAATAATCTAAACGCTGTGTAGGTAAAATATAGCGTTGTAAAACAGGACGTTTGACGGCCAGTTTAAATAAAAACGGACTGATTTTATTGCTGGCTTGTAATTCTATAAATTCTAGCCAAAGTTCGACTAAGTTTTTACGCTGCAACACATCCATTTGTTGAATATCAGTATATTGCGCGTGATCATGTAAAAACTCGGACAGATGAATCAATAACTGTTTAAATTGTTGATGTTGATTGCCAAATAAGCCATAAGGCCAGTTTTCATCTACCCCAATTTTTGGTGCTTGGTCAATTTGTAAATAACTGCTTAAATGCGCAGCCAATTGTCCATATTGCATGCCATGCATGGCAGTGGTTGCCCCCATGGAATAGCCAATCAGTTTAAATTGTTGCAGGTTCTGTTGTTGAAGCAGACTGTTTAAATCTTGCCAATGGCTCGAAATAGCATCCAGTTCTGGAACGGCACACAGGTTTGAACCCCCAAAACCACGCCAGTCTGGAATAATAAAACGATACTGCTTTTTATGTTGATACAGAAATGGCAACCATTGCCAACTGTGCATGCCTAAACCTGAAAGCACAACCACAGGCTCACCTTGACCAAATTCACGTACAAATAGAGCTTCGCCATCGGGCATGCGGTAAAAAGGCATCAGCATTTCCTTGCATGGTTGTAATTAAAGATGCGTTATTCTTTATAGCATAGCCTGATCATTTCTGTATGGTGAGCAACCCTGATTTCACATTGATGTGGTTGCTATTACTTAAAAATATACTTTTAAGATGAGGCTTCGGCATCAAACTTTTTCAGTTCAGGAATCACATTTTCCAGCCATTCAATCCAGCCAATTTCCTGATCTATCCCTAGCTGCAAAATCATTTTATGAATATACAGGGTACGGTTGTTCGCAGGTGCTTGGCTAAAGTCTTTGGCAAAAATCTGTTGATAGGTGTGCAACTTGGCTTTGTGAAGCAGCAAATGTCGTTCTAGTTCGGGTAAGACGCTGTTGCCGCCAAGTTGGGCTTCGGCACGTAAACGTACCATAAGTTCTTCGCGTAATTGTGCAGGCGGGCTTTGCTCGACCATCCAGTTTGCCAGTTCATGCCGCCCCAAAGCTTCTACCTGATAGGTTTTGCTACGACTGCTAGAATCTTCATCTTCTAAGGTTGAAATCCAACCTTTTTTCAGCATGGTATTTAGTTCGCGATAAATTTGTTGATGGGTCGCATTCCAGAAAAACCCCATAGAGCGGTCAAAACGGCGTGCCAATTCAATACCGTTACTGGGTTTTTCAATTAAACTGGTCAATAAAACGTGAGCGAGCGACATAAACAGAGCAACTTTATTTTTTTCAGCTTTAATTATGCAACATGTTGCATAAAAATTAAATCTAGAATATAAAAGTATGCAACAAGTTGCATTAAGCATAAAACAGCCAGCATTTTTGCCAGCAGGGAGATTCTATGTCTGACTATCCACATTTACTTGCGCCTTTAGATTTAGGCTTTACCACTTTAAAAAATCGGGTCTTAATGGGTTCAATGCACGTTGGACTAGAAGAAGCACCGGGTGGATACGAACGTATGGCGGCTTTTTATGCAGAGCGTGCCAAAGGTGGCGTTGGGCTGATTGTAACAGGTGGTATTTCACCGAATGATGCAGGCTTAACCTTTGCGGGCGGCAATAAACTTGATACTCGTCAAGAAGCAGAAAAACATAAAGTGGTGACTCAGGCTGTGCATGATGCAGGCGGCAAAATTGCTTTACAGATTTTACATACGGGACGTTATTCCTATCAGCCCGATATTGTCGCACCGTCAGCAATTCAGGCACCGATTAACCCAAGTAAACCACATGCACTAACATCGGCAGAAGTACAGCAAACCATTGCCGACTTTGTGAATTGTGCCAAATTGGCACAATACGCAGGCTATGATGGTGTCGAAATCATGGGTTCGGAAGGCTATTTAATTAATGAGTTTATTGTTGCGCGTACCAACCATCGTGATGATGAATGGGGCGGCAGTTATGAAAACCGTATTCGTTTCCCAATTGAAATTGTTAAACGTACCCGTGCAGAAGTGGGTGAAAACTTTATTATTATTTACCGCTTGTCGATGTTGGATTTAGTCGAAGGCGGTTCGAGTTTTGAAGAAGTGGTGCAATTGGCACATGCGATTGAAAAAGCAGGTGCAACCATTATCAATACAGGGATTGGCTGGCATGAAGCACGTATCCCAACCATTGCTACCAAAGTCCCTCGCTCAGCTTTTACATGGGTGACAGAGAAATTAAAAGGTTTGGTTAAAGTGCCACTGATCACTTCAAACCGTATTAACACCCCTGAAATGGCTGAGCATGTTTTGGCTGCAGGACATGCCGATATGGTATCGATGGCACGTCCAATGTTGGCAGATGCTTTCTTTGTGCAAAAAGCAGAGCAAGGTCGCAGTGATGAAATCAACACATGTATTGGTTGTAACCAAGCTTGTTTAGACCATATTTTCTCAATGAAGATTGCTTCATGTTTGGTCAATCCACGTGCTTGCCATGAAACAGAACTCATTTTTAAAGAAGCAACACAGACTAAAAAAATTGCGGTGATTGGTGCAGGGCCTGCAGGTTTGAGCTTTGCAACCTATGCTGCAGAACGTGGGCATCAGGTGACGATTTTTGAAGCATCGAATCAAATTGGTGGGCAGTTTAATATTGCTAAAACCATTCCTGGTAAAGAAGAGTTTTACGAAACTTTGCGCTATTTCAAACGCCAAATTGAGCTGCAACCGAATATTAAATTGGTATTGAATCATACGGCTAGTTTTGAACAATTGCTCAATGCTGACTTCGATGATGTGGTTGTGGCAACAGGTGTAACCCCGCGTCAATTGGATATCGCAGGTATTAATCACCCTAAAGTGCTGAGCTATATTGAGGTATTAAAAGAGCGTAAGCCTGTAGGTCAACGTGTTGCGATTATTGGCGCTGGTGGTATTGGTTTTGATACTGCAGAATATTTAAGCCATGAAGGTGAAAGTGGTAGTCTAAATCCTGAAAAATTCTACGATGAATGGGGAATTGATACCAATTATGCGCATGTCGGTGGTTTAAAAGCAGCAAAAGTTGAAGAATCGCCACGTGAAATTTATTTATTGCAACGTAAAGCATCATCCGTGGGTGCTGGCTTGGGTAAAACAACAGGCTGGATTCATCGTACAGGTTTAAAAAACCGTGACGTTAAAATGATTGCAGGGGCAAGTTATGACCTGATTGATGATCAAGGCTTGCACATCACCGTCAATGGTCAAAGTACAGTGCTCGAAGTTGATCATGTGGTGATTTGTGCAGGGCAAGAGTCTTACACCGCCATGTATGAGCAATTACAGGCAGCAGGCAAAAATGTGCATTTAATTGGTGGGGCGAAAGAAGCAGGCGAGTTAGATGCCAAACGTGCAATTCGTCAGGGTGCTGAATTGGCAGCGAAAATTTAATGTAATTCCTTCTCCCTCTCCTTTGGGAGGGGGCTGGGGAGAGAGTTAATAATCGCTTCTGCCCAGTGCAGCAGTGCTTCAGTCTCACTCAGGGACTCTGCATAGAAATGAAATATCAAAACAAAAAAAAGGAACTTAACATGACTTTGGAAACAACAAAATTAGCGGTACAGCGTTGGCATACAATGCTGCAAAACCATGATATGTCTATTTTGAGTGAATTGCTGGCAGATGATGTGGTGTTTCGTTCACCTGTAGCGTACCAACCTTATGCGGGTAAACAAGTGGTATTTTTTATTTTGACCAATGTAATTCAGGTCTTTGAAAACTTTACTTATCACCGTGAGTTTTATACTGAAGATGGTTGCAATGTTGTACTTGAATTTTCCGCCAATGTGGGAGATAAAAAACTTAAAGGAATTGATATGATTCAATTCAATACACAAGGACAAATTGTGGACTTTGAAGTGATGATTCGCCCGAAAAGTGGTTTAGAGGCATTGGCTGTGCAAATGGGACAACGTATGGCTGCCTTTATGCCAACCGAAAAATAAAATACCGCGTGTGTATGGCAATGAAGTTGTTTTATAGAAATCGGTTTCGGGTTGGCATGCTTGAAAGTGCATGTATTGCTTGGGAGTAAAATGATGTCTACATTACAAAAAATAGCGAAAATTACACAAGCGGTTTTAGATCAGGTCACAGGCGCAGATTTACCGACGTTGTATTATCATCCACATGGAGAAATCCGTCGGGTATTGGATTATTTACCACAGCTCAAAGAAAAATACCGTCCAACGCCGTGGCTGTCCAATACACATGCGCATCTTTTATATTTTGATTTAATTAAAAAGAAAACCATTCGTCAGCAGTATGATCGGGTTGATCAACTCACTATGCAAGATGGCGGTATCACCGCAGTTGCTTGGGTGGGTTATGACTTACCTGCAGATACTCCCACAATTGTTTTAATGCATACCATTACAGGTTCTTTGGAAAGTATGCGTGAGTTGGTGCGCGATTTACATCAACAGACACAGTGGCGTATTGCCTTATGTTTACGTCGTGGGCATGGCAATTTACCTATGCCTGTACCACAAATGAATCTGTTTGGTTCGACGCATGATTTGCGTGAACAAATAGTGTTTATTCAGCAACAATTTCCACAATCTGAATTATATGCTGTTGGTTCTTCCGCAGGGACAGGATTATTGGTGCGCTATTTGGGCGAAGAAGGCGAGCAAACCCCAATTAAAGCCGCGTTTGCACTGTGCCCAGGATATAACACTGAACTAGGCTTTCAGCATGTGCATCCTTTTTACAGTAAAGTGATGACCAAAAAATTATTCCAGTTTTTTATTCAGCCCCATCAGGACATTTGGCAAAACGTAAAATCTTTATCGCAAGTGTTAAGTGCGACTACATTGGCAGAGTTTGAAAAGGCGTATTTTGAATTGGCGGGTTTTGAAGATTATGACAGCTACACACAAGCCATTAACCCAATTTATGTGTTTGAGAATGTCAAAATTCCGCTTATGGTTTTAAATGCAGAAGATGACCCAGTGTGCCACATCAAAAACTTTGATCCTTATAAAGAAACCATACGGAAAATGCCAAATATTATGGTAGTGACGACCCGTAAAGGCAGTCATTGTGGTTTTTATGAAGGTGTCGGTTTTACTAAATCTTGGGCATCGCGTTTAATTTCTAATTATTTTAAAGTGCAATCGCAGTTGCTGCAGGCAAGTTAAAGTGAAGCGCACAAACCTATATAGAAATAGGTAGCTGTATTGCAAATGTATTCACGAGTTATCTCAGCGAAGACTCATCCAAATGAATAAAAAACCCAGTACACAATGACTGGGTTTTTTAACGTCAATTCAAATCTAAGATAAGAACTTACACCTTAAAACTGACTTTAACTTAAAGCTTAGTTTTAAGTGAGCACTTAGTTCTCAAGTGCTGGGGTTGCAGCAGCAATCGCAGCGGCAACAGCATCATCTTCAGATTGAGCACCTGTGTTATTGCTTGGACGTGCTTGAGTTGGTTTATCTTCTGCTACAGGAGCTGCCGCTTTCGGCGCAGGCGCAGGTGCAGCAGCAGGTTGTGCAGGTGTTTCACGACGGATTTCAGTTGTGGTGTTCGCTGTTTCAGTGCGCTCCACTTCTACCTGTGCAGGCGCTTCTGGTTCAGCATCTTGAATGTTTTCAACAGGTTCTAGTGGTTCAAATTGAGCAGTTTCAGTAGTTTGTTCAGTTTGAACCTCTACTTGTTCTTGCTCATCTTGCTTTGGCTGTTCTTTTTTTACACATGCAGTTAATAACAATGCCGTTGCAATTGCACCACAAATTAAAAGTTTCTTATTCATAATTGCACCACAAATTAAAAGTTTCTTATTGATAATTGCACAAAATAAAAGATCGGATAGACGGACGTATTATAGCAATAAAATGACAGATGAAAATCCTCTCAAGAAGTTCTAATTTTTTATAGGAAATGCTGATAGAATAACCAATTGTTTATTGTTCTATGAATTGATGCGGAATGACTTTGCTTTATTGGTGCAGAGTAAAGTAAAATTGCGCAACATTGCAGGCCGATTTAGGCTCGATTGTACGAGAAACCCAATGACCCATTTTATTTTCGTGACTGGTGGTGTAGTTTCATCACTAGGTAAAGGTATTTCAGCTGCTTCAGTTGCTGCACTTTTAGAAGCCCGTGGTTTAAAAGTAACCATGGTCAAAATGGATCCATACATTAATGTCGATCCAGGGACAATGAGTCCTTTCCAACATGGTGAAGTTTTTGTCACAGAGGATGGTGCCGAAACTGACTTAGATTTGGGTTATTACGAACGTTTCTTGCGTCGTGCGAAAATGACCAAGTTAAATAACTTTACATCTGGTCGCGTGTATCAAGACGTTCTAAACAAAGAGCGCCGTGGTGATTACTTGGGCGGTACTGTTCAGGTGATTCCACACATTACCGATAATATTAAAGAACGTGTACTTCGCGCTGGCGAAGGCTACGATGTCGCAATCGTAGAAATTGGCGGTACAGTAGGCGACATTGAATCTCTCCCATTCATGGAATCTGTACGTCAATTGATGGTGGAATTAGGGCATAAGCGTACTATGCTCATGCACTTAACTTTATTGCCATATATCAAATCTGCAGCAGAGTTAAAAACCAAGCCAACTCAACACTCAGTTAAAGAATTGTTATCTATCGGTATTCAGCCAGATATTCTCATCTGCCGTACTGAACATGATGTTGATGCTGACACTACCCGTAAAATTGCGTTATTTACCAACGTAGAAGCACGTGCGGTTGTGGTATGTAAAGATGCCAAAACCATCTACCAAATTCCGCGTACATTCTATGAACAAGACGTTGATGATTTAATTTGTGAGCGTTTTGGCTTCAATGATCTTCCAGAAGCAGATTTATCTGATTGGGATAACGTAGTTGATGCATTATTGAACCCTGAATACAGCGTTCGTGTGGCGATGGTGGGTAAATATGTTGAACTGCCAGATGCCTATAAATCTGTAAACGAAGCATTATTGCATGCGGGTATTCAAAACCGCGTCAAAGTTGAAATTGACTATGTCAATGCAGAAGACCTTGAAAGCCAAGACGTTAATACTGTACTTAAAGATGCCGATGCAATTTTAGTTCCGGGCGGCTTTGGTGAGCGCGGTACCGAAGGTAAAATGCAAGCCATCAAATATGCACGTGAAAACGGTGTCCCATTCTTGGGGATCTGTTTGGGTATGCAATTGGCTGTGATTGAATATGCACGTAATGTGGCAGGTATTGCCGATGCAAGTTCAACAGAGTTTAACCGTTCGACTAAGTCGCCACTTATTGGTTTGATTACTGAATGGTTAGATGAGCGCGGCGAAGTTCAACAGCGTTCTGTCGATTCTGACTTGGGCGGCACTATGCGTTTAGGTGCACAAAAATCTGAATTGGTTGAAGGTACCAAAACTCGTGAAGTGTATGGTTCTGCAGAAATTGTAGAGCGCCATCGCCATCGCTATGAAATGAATAACCGTTATATTCCTGTGCTTGAAGAAGCTGGTCTTAAAATTTCGGGTTATTCACCAATTCAGCACTTGGTTGAAACTGTTGAAATTCCGCAACATCCTTGGTTTATTGCGGTACAATTCCACCCAGAATTTACCAGCTCGCCACGTGATGGACATCCATTGTTTGCTGGCTTTATCGGTGCGGCAAAACAACAGCATCAAAAAACCAAATAAGATGGCTTTAGGGATAAACTAGGAAGTTGAAATGTCACAATTAAAACCACAAGAAATTGTACGTTTGGGTGATATACAAATGGCGAATCATTTGCCATTTGTATTGTTTGGTGGCATGAATGTACTTGAGTCTAAAGACCTTGCATTTGAAATTGCTGAAACTTATGTGGATATTTGCACACGCTTAAATATCCCGTATGTATTCAAAGCCAGTTTTGACAAAGCCAACCGTTCTAGCCTGAACTCATTTCGTGGTCCCGGTTTAGAAAAAGGCATTGAATGGCTGGCTGACATTAAAAAGCATTTTAATGTGCCAATTATTACCGATGTGCATGAGCCGTATCAGGCTGCGCCTGTGGCAGAAGTGGCAGATATTATTCAGCTTCCTGCGTTTTTAAGTCGCCAAACCGATTTGGTTGAAGCGATGGCAAAAACTCAAGCCATTATCAACATCAAAAAAGCACAATTCCTTGCGCCGCACGAAATGCGTCATATTTTGCATAAGTGTTTAGAAGCAGGGAATGACAAATTGATTCTTTGTGAGCGTGGTTCAGCATTTGGTTACAACAACTTGGTTGTCGATATGCTGGGCTTTGACATCATGAAAGAAATGAATGTACCTGTGTTCTTTGATGTAACCCATGCTTTGCAAACTCCGGGTGGTCGTGCAGATTCGGCAGGTGGTCGTCGTGCACAAATTACCACCTTGGCACGTGCAGGTATGGCAACTGGCTTGGCAGGTTTATTCCTAGAAGCACATCCTGAACCAGAGCAGGCAAAGTGTGATGGCCCATGTGCATTGCGTCTATCACAACTTGAGCCGTTCTTGGCACAGCTTAAAGAATTGGATACCTTGGTAAAAGGTTTCCAAAAGCTAGATACACACTAAATTAGATCCATATTAAATTATAGACTCATTGATGCCTAAAGCATCACGTTATTAATCAACTGAGGAATTGTTCATGAGCCAAATCGTTGACATTCGTGCACGTGAAATTTTGGACTCTCGTGGTAACCCAACCATCGAAGCAGACGTAATCTTAGCATCTGGCGTAGTTGGCCGTGCATGTGCACCATCAGGTGCTTCAACTGGTTCTCGTGAAGCTCTAGAACTTCGTGATGGCGATAAAGCACGTTACTTGGGTAAAGGCGTTAAAACTGCGGTAAATAACGTCAATACTTTAATTCGTGATGCTTTACTTGGTAAGTCTGTGTTTGAACAAAAAGACATCGACAACACCATGATTGCGCTTGATGGTACTGAAAACAAAGAAAAATTAGGTGCTAACGCAACTTTAGCCGTGTCTTTGGCTGCTGCGCGCGCTGCTGCTGATGAAAAGAAAATTCCTCTTTTCCAATACATCGCAGACCTTCGTAACAACAGCATTTTAACCATGCCTGTACCAATGATGAACATCTTAAATGGTGGTTCACACGCAGACAACAACGTTGATATTCAAGAGTTCATGATTGAGCCAGTGGGCTTTACTTCATTCTCTGAAGCATTACGTGCTGGTGCAGAAATTTTCCACTCATTAAAATCTGTATTGAATCAAAAAGGTTTAAACACAGCAGTGGGTGATGAAGGTGGTTTTGCGCCAAACTTACGTTCTAACGAAGAAGCAATCACAGTTATTCTTGAAGCTATTGAGAAGACTGGCTACAAAGCGGGTTCTGACATCATGTTGGCGCTTGACTGTGCATCTTCAGAATTCTACAAAAATGGTCAGTACATTCTTGCAGGTGAAGGCAACAAAGCATTCACAAGCAACCAATTCTCTGACTATTTAGCTGGTCTTGTAAATCAATATCCAATTATCTCAATTGAAGATGGTTTAGATGAGTCTGATTGGGAAGGTTGGTCTTACCTCACTTCGATCTTAGGTGACAAGATTCAATTGGTCGGTGATGACTTGTTCGTTACTAACCCGAAAATCTTACAACGCGGTATCGATGAAAAAGTAGGTAACTCAATCCTGATCAAGTACAACCAAATTGGTACTTTGACTGAAACGCTTGATGCAATTTACCTTGCGAAAGCCAATGGTTACACAACTGTTATTTCACACCGTTCAGGTGAAACTGAAGATTCTACAATTGCGGATCTTGCAGTAGGTACAGCAGCAGGTCAAATCAAGACTGGTTCACTGTGCCGTTCTGACCGTGTAGCAAAATATAACCAATTACTTCGTATTGAAGAATTGACGAATGCTGCATATCGCGGTAAAGCTGAGTTCAAAGGTTTGAACTAAGCGAAATCAGTAGATGTCATTATTAAATGTATTTGACTCCAAAGCGAGTAAAGCATTGTTGGGCCTTGCGATCTTTTTGATCGCAGGGTTTCAATATTTACACTGGTTTGGTGAAGGTGGTTATCGTGACCATGCTGCACTGACAGAAAAAATCCAACAACAAATAGAATTAAATACAGAGCTGAAGGAGCGCAATCGTGTACTTGCAGCAGAAGTTTATGATTTAAAAAATGGGGTAGAAGCCATTGAAGAGCATGCCCGTTTAGATTTAGGCTTAATTAAGCCACATGAAACCTTTGTGCAAATGAGCACCATCAGCACACAATATAAACCAATTTATATTCAACCGAATTCCACAGTAGATTTACGCACCAATGAATCACAACAACTTGCAGCAGCAACCGCCCCGACACCCTAAACTTTGGGCGGTTATTCCCGCAGCGGGTTCTGGTAGTCGTTTTTCTAGAACTGAACTTAAACAATATCAGTATATTCAAGATCAAACAGTCTTAGCGCACAGCATCGCACGTTTAAATCACTTGCCTTTAGCGGGTTATGTTTTGGCGATTGGTCAAGCAGATGATGTAGCGCAAAACCTAAACTTGGCACAAAAAGAAAAAGCACATTTTTGCGTAGGTGGTGCAGAGCGAGTGGATTCAGTCTTAAATGCACTGCATTATTTATCTGAAATCGCCCATGCAGATGACTGGGTTTTGGTGCATGATGCAGCGCGTCCTTGTGTGACAGCTGCTTGCCTTGAACAGTTGTATCAGACTGCACTGGCAACAGATCAAAGTGCAATTTTGGCTATTCCAGTGCGTGATACTTTAAAAAAGGTAAGCCAAGGCACAAAAATTGAAACCACGGTAAGCCGTGACCAACTTTGGCAAGCGCAAACTCCGCAAATTGCTAAACTTGATGTGCTTAAAACAGCCATTGAATCTGCATTAAAACAGCAATTGACGATTACCGATGAGGCCAGTGCTTTAGAAGCAGCAGGGCAAATTGTAAATGTTGTGCACGGTCGTTCGGATAATATTAAAATCACCTATCCCGATGATTTAGAGCTGGCACGTTTAATTTTAGCCTCACAACAACATGGATGATAAAAATCTAGTGTAATTAACACCGCGTTAAACTTGAATCTTCAACGATTAAGCTTTAATGATTCACTCTGTGCCGCTTTGCTTCTATAATTGTCCATCCTGTCTATTTTAAATACCTTTGAGTCGCATGAATCCATCGCAGCAGTATCGTTTTTTACGTCACTCATTACGTGATGGTAGAAGCGTTAAAAATGATTCCTCACGCTGGACTAAATTACATTTAGATCCATGGTTGCTGTGTTTTCTGATTTTGAATGCGATTCTGGGTTTGATGGTGGTATATAGTGCCACCGCACAAGATATGGGGATGGTGCTGCGTCAAGCGACCAGTTTTGGTATTGGCTTTATCGCCATGATTATTTTGGCGCAAATTCCGCCTAAGGTATATCAAGCTGCCAGTCCATATTTTTATATCTTTGCAGTCATCATGCTGGCTTTGGTTTTGGTCATTGGTGAAACCCGTATGGGGGCAAAACGCTGGATCAGCTTGCCGGGTATTGGCAGTATGCAACCCAGTGAATTTATGAAATTTGCCATGCCATTGATGATGGCGTGGTATTTTTCGCGTCGTGCTTTCCCGCCTAAATTGATCCATATCATTGTCGCTTTAGTGATTATGATGATTCCTTTTGTCTTGGTGGCATTGCAACCCGATTTAAACATTGGTTTGATTATTCCCGGTGTCTTTGCGCTATTTTTAAGTGGCATGTCATGGCGATTAATCTTAGGAGCAATCACTGCATTGGCGCTCGCAGCACCATTGCTTTGGATGTTCTTTTTGCAGGAGTACCAAAAGAAAAGGGTACTAACCTTATTTGACCCAGAGTCGGATGCCTTGGGGGCAGGCTGGAATATTATTCAATCTAAAATTGCCATTGGTTCAGGCGGCTTTACAGGTAAAGGTTATTTAGAAGGAACGCAATCACATTTGGGTTATCTGCCTGAACATCATACTGACTTTATTATGTCGACCTATGCCGAAGAATTTGGTTTTATTGGCGTATTTTTACTGTTCAGTTTGTTTGCTGCCATTATTTTACGTTGTTTGATGATTGGGATGAATTGTTTCCATAATTTTGGACGTTTGTATGCAGGCACGGTTGGTCTGACTTTCTTTTTCTTTGTATTTCTAAACTCAGGGATGGTGAGTGGTATTTTACCTGTAACGGGTGACCCATTGCCGCTGATGAGTTATGGTGGAACGGCTGTTATTTCCATGTTGGCGAGTATGGGGATTGTGATGTCTATCCATACTCATCGTTAATACAGAATCCATCTGAAAGATGATGTAGGTGAGTTTTGCTATTATCATCTTTTTCTCTTTTTGTGGTTTTAAAAAGCCTAAGCAATTAGGATAAACACAAAACAATCCTTATAATATCCAGTAAATTTACTTTATTTATTAAGCAATAATTTAAAAAGAACAGCATAACAGTAACACAGAGCACCCCATGACCCATTTAATTTTTATTGCACTTTTCCCTTTGATTGCCTTAATTGCAATGGGTTATCTGCTTAAGCAATCACGTATGTTGGATGAGCCATTTTGGAAGGGTGCAGAAAAGTTAAATTACTATATTTTGTTTCCTAGCATGTTGTTTTTAAACCTCGCTACAGCAAACATTGAAGCGAAATCAATCGCACAGATTTTGTTGGTCGTGGGGCTTGTTGTGGCTTTAGTAAGTTGTTTGTTATATGCATTGCGCGGCTATTTTAAAACCCCCGCAGTCCGTTTTGGGGTGTATATGCAAAGCATGGTACGTTTCAATACTTATATTGGTTTGGCTTTGGTCGCAGCATTGTTTCAGGTGCAGGGCATGGTGCTGTTCGCGATTATTTTGGTGTTCTGCATCCCATTGGTGAATGTGTTATCAGTGTTGGCTTTAAGCGATACTAAGGCTTTACAGGCAAAGCAAATCCTATGGTCATTAATGAAAAATCCATTAATTTTAGGGTGTATTGTTGGCGGTCTATTTAATTTATCAGGTTTGAGCTTGTGGGAAGGTGCAGCGCATTTTATTCGTCAAATAGCGTTATGCAGTTTGCCTTTGGGATTAATGTGTGTGGGCGCAGCATTACAATTTAATGGCTTGCAACGAAATGTATTCGCATTGGCATTGAATGTGTTTGGGCGTTTGTTATTTATGCCTGCTTTGGCTTGGCTAATTTGTCAGAGCTTAAATGTTCCAGTGTTGGAGTCGCAAATTTTAGTCTTGTTTTTTGCTTTACCTACTGCATCGGCAGCTTATGTACTTACACAAGTTTTAGGGGGAGATAGTCGTTTAATGGCTTCAATTATTAGCTTGCAAACCGTATTCGCCGCATTAACTTTGCCAATTGTGTTGTGGTTGCTCATTTAATCTGTCTAATACAATCTATTGTTCAGCATTAATCGTATAAACGATAGATGCCCGCAAAGCGTTCACAACCTTTTTGTTTGGTTTGAATTTTTAAGATTGCTTTAGAATAATTAAACTCATAACTGCAATCGTGCTCATTGTCGATGATTTTGTTTTTTTGATCAGGTGTTGTATAAGCTAAAAAGGCAATACTTTGGCTTTCAAGGCGGTTATTTGGATTGCGATAAGCAATACCTTCAATTTTAATGCTGTTTTTATTGAGTTGATGAATTTGTAAATGTACGGGTTGTGCAGCAAATTGACCATTTTCATATTTTAAATAATGTTGAGTCATGCTTTGATTCATTGAAGTGAAAAAATTCAGTTGATCAATTCTAAAATCAAATTGCTGAGTATAACAATTTAAGCTTTTGCATTGCTGTAAGCGTTGGATCCACAATTGCTGAGTATCTTCTAACAAGCGAATAGGCGCATCACTCATCAAATAAGCTGTTAAATGTTGATCACTTAATTTTTCACGCAATTCTGAGAAATTTTCTGTGCACACCTGCGCCAACTTTTTATTGGGTGTAGATCTACAATCAATCCCTTGTGCATAAGAGAAAGATGAATATAAACAGCCAAATAACAGCAGTGTACTTAAGTTTTTGATAAGATGAATCTCAGATTTCAACAGCATGATCGCTTATACTTTCACTATGTTGCGCTAGGTCTAATATAGCGAAATCGAAAGTATGAATACAAGATTTCAATGATTTATTTCTACAGGAGTTGAACATGGTTGCACAGATTCGTATTGGACAAGGATTAGATGTTCATGCCTTTGAAGCGGGAGATTTTGTGACGCTTGCAGGTGTTCAAATTCCTCATACACAAGGTTTAAAAGCACACTCAGATGGTGATGTAGTGCTGCATGCACTATGCGATGCATTATTAGGTGCTTTGGCGCTGGGGGATATTGGGCAGCATTTTCCAGATACCGATCCAAATTATAAAGGTGCAGATAGTCGGGTATTGCTTAAACAGGTTTATCAACTCATTTTAGACCGTGGCTATAAACTGAATAACGCCGATATTACTGTGGCGTGCGAACGTCCTAAACTTGCACCGCATACGCTAGAAATGCGCCAAAGTGTCGCTGATGTATTGGGTGTAGAGGTCACGCAAATTAGTATTAAAGCGACAACTACTGAAAAATTAGGTTTTACTGGACGTCAGGAAGGTATTTTAGCAACCGCGACTGTATTGATTTCTCATACAAAATAATCGCATTGCAATTTAACTAGGTAATCTGCTGAATTAAGAAAGTTCAGCAGATTCTAAAGCTTGTTGTAAATCTTGCGTGGCTTTACGACCTTGTAATTGCAAAGAAACGGCGTGAATTAAGCCTGTCCAAGTTTCATTTGGTTTCCAAATATCATGTAATAAGTCTTGAGCAGTTGCAATATCCACATCCATAAAATATTGACGATATAAATACATCAAACTACTGACGTGGCTGTTATTGCTGCAATGTACCCACACCATTTGGCTTTCTAATAAATGATTGACCAAATCGAGCAATAATAAACATTGATCAGAGGATGGTGTTTCCCATGAAATTGGCAGTTGAATATAGTTTAGTCCAACATCCAGACAAATTTTGTCTTCATGGGGAAGGGCGTGTTCCGCATCACTTTCAGCCAAATTAATGACAGTACCAATACCATATTCTTTAATTTGTTTTAATTCTTCAGCCGTAGGCTGACCTGAAGAAAACAAACGCTCATGAATGAACTGGAAATTTTTAATTTGGCTAAGTTGGGTTTCAATGTCATTCATGCGCGCAGAATTTCCTATGCTACAAATAGAAACGCCATCATGAAGATGGCGTTTTTAAATCTTAACGATTCACTAAAACGTCTTTTAATGCTTCATGCATTTCAAGCAATGCTTTTTCAGTGGTATCCCAGTCGATACAACCGTCAGTCACAGACTTACCATACTCTAAATCGCATAAGTTTTCAGGAATATCTTGACGACCACCTTTCAGGTGACTTTCGACCATAATCCCAACAATAGACTTATTGCCATCTAAAATTTGCTCAGTGATATTTTTTAATACCAATGGCTGTAAGAATGGGTCTTTGTTTGAGTTAGCATGGCTGGTGTCAATCATGATTTTGGTGCTGACTTTGGCTTTGTTTAATGCATTTTCAGCATCTGCAACAGAGCCTGCATCGTAGTTAGGCTTGCCATTACCACCACGTAAAACCACGTGTGCATACGGGTTGCCGCTAGTACGAATTACTGAAACCTGACCTTGATCATTAAGACCCAAGAAGCTGTGACCGTGTTTTACCGACTGCATGGCATTGGTAGCAACTGTTAAGCCGCCATCTGTACCATTTTTAAAGCCGACTGGAGAAGAAAGACCAGATGACATTTCACGGTGCGTTTGGCTTTCTGTAGTGCGTGCACCAATTGCAGACCAAGAAATTAAATCTTGATAATACTGCGGAGAGTTTGGATCAAGTGCTTCAGTCGCACATGGCAAACCTTTTTCATTTAACTCAAGTAAAAGTTTACGACCAAGACGCAAGCCTTTTTCAATGTTAAAAGAGTCATTCATGTCTGGATCGTTAATTAAGCCTTTCCAGCCCACTGTAGTACGTGGTTTTTCAAAATAAACACGCATCACAATATAAAGAGAATCTTTTACTTTTTCGCTTAATACTTTTAAACGATCTGCATATTCATGTGCAGCAGCAGGGTCATGAATAGAACATGGACCAATCACCACAAATAGACGCTTGTCTTTACCATCTAAAATATTGCGGATTGTTTCACGACCACGAAGAACGGTTTGATAAGCATTTTCAGTCAAAGGTAACTCAGTTTTTAATTCTGCAGGAGTCACGAGTGGCTGAATACTTTCAATATTCACGTCATCGATGTCTGATTGTGTAAGAGGATTAGACTGTAAAGTATTCATTGCCGTCACTGGTTTGATCATACAAAAGATTGTTTAATAGTCTGAATATAACATGAATTTCACTGTATTTTGTTATAAAAAGATGAATACTTCTTTAAAAAATAAGTGATGAATCGGGTAGATAAATTAAACGGTCTGTTTTAGCAAAATCCTGTCAGATAAAGCATTCATTATTGGCTGGCTTGTGCCTCAGAAACTGCTGTTGCAGTTTCTGGTGTGCTGATAGGTTTTGATTTCACAGGATTGACCATAAAGTTAATCCCGATAATAAATAAGGTAATACCTAAAACTTTACGAATCACTTTTTCAGGTAAACGTGAACTGACTAAAGTTCCCACCACAATTGCAGGAATCGAGCCAACCAACAACCAAACCAATAGGTGAAAGTCGACATTCCCTGAACTCATGTGACCTAAGCCTGCAACTAGGGTAAGTAAGACGGCATGCACGACATCTGAACCGATAATACGAATCATCGGTAGATTCGGGAACATCAGCACCAATGCCATGATGCCAAAAGCACCTGCACCCACTGAAGAAAGTGTGACAAATACACCCAGTACAACTCCCATAATTACAATGAGGGCACGCTTATCTGCAGCCTGTAGTTTGACCTTTTCAAGGTCTTGGGTCATATCGGGCAATTCTTGTTTACGGTATTTATTAAAAAACGTTTCAATTTGACTGCGAAACACAATTGAGATGCCAGTTAAGGTCAACATAAAGCCCAGTACCACGGTCAGTACCATTTTGTAATGGGTAGATTGGCTTAAATAATTCTCTAAAACCCAGTGGGTCGCAAATGAAGCAGGGATACTGCCCACCGCAAGCCAAATGACAATGGGCCATACAATATTCATTTTTTTGGCATGAACCAATGAACCGCAGAACTTTGAAATAGCGGCATAAAGTAGGTCTGTTCCAATTGCGATATGCGGTTCAATTTTAAACAAGCTGATCAGAATGGGAGTCATCAGTGAGCCGCCACCCACGCCAGTCACACCTACGCAGAAGCCGACCAATACACCTGCCAAAATAAACTCTAAAGGACCAACCATGAAGATATGCCGAAGTCAAAAAACGTGAATATATTATGACTTTTGGCAATAAGTTGTTGTCTTGATTAGTGATTTACTTATTCTTAAAACAGATATAGTCGATGTGGAAAACCAGCGCAAAAGATTGCAGACTCAAGCCACGGCTTACTTTCTGTTTCTTACAAAATACAGAGGCTATGCTAAAATATGAAAAATTCATATCAATTAAAATTTAGAGGATAAAACGCTTGCAAAATCGGAAACTTAAAATAGGTATCGTTGTGGGAGAAGTATCGGGTGATACTTTAGGGGCACAACTCATGCGACGTTTTCGTGAGCAAGGCATTGATGCAGAGTTTGAAGGCATTGGTGGCCCACAAATGATTGCGGAAGGTTTTAAAAGTTATTATCCGATGGATATTTTATCGGTAATGGGCATTGTTGAAGTGCTGAAAGATTTGAAAAAACTCTTTGCAGTACGGGATGGTTTGGTCGAAAAGTGGACTCAACATCCCGTCGATGTCTTTGTCGGAGTTGATGCGCCTGATTTTAATTTACGTCTTGCCAAAAGTTTAAAACAGAAAAACTTGCCGATTAAAACCGTGCAATATGTCAGTCCTTCGGTATGGGCATGGCGACAAGGTCGGGTACATGGCATTAAAGCCAGTATAGATTTGGTACTGTGTTTATTTCCGTTTGAAAAAGCCTTTTTTAAAAAATGGGATGTGCCTGCAGCCTTTGTCGGACATCCTTTGGCGAGTCAGTTGCCGTTGGAAAATCCAATTGCTGCAGCAAAGCTCGAATTGGGTTTAGACCAACAGCAACAATATATTGCACTCTTGCCCGGTAGCCGACGTGGTGAAATTGAGCGTTTAGGGCCGTTAGTTTTAGATGCGGCTTATATTTTGACGCAAAAATATCCGCAGTTTAAGTTTCTAATTCCTGCAATTAATGATGCACGTAAACAACAAGTTGAAGCGTTATTACAGTCTTATCCGAGTGCATTACAAGACAAAGTGCAATTGATGGAAAATCGTGGCACAGAATCTAAAATTGGACGTCAGGTGATGAATGCGTCCGATATGATTGCACTGGCTTCAGGCACGGCGACGTTAGAAGCGATGCTATTACATCGTCCAATGGTTACGTTTTATAAGCTCAATCGCATTACGTACTGGATTGCGAAACTGTTGGTGAAAATTCCTTATTATTCATTGCCAAATATTATTGCAGGTAAAAAGGTTATTCAGGAATTAATTCAGGATGATGCAACACCAGAGCGTTTGGCAGCAGAAATTGAAAAGTTAATTTATATCGAAACTGCACAAATTCAAGTGATGCAACATATCACTATGCATAAGCAATTATTGTCCGATAACAGCGAAGACCCTGCACAAGCAATTTTGGCGATTTTAGATCGTTAAACTGTTCATTTCGTGATTGCATTGTTGTTTTGAAACTGCTGCCGATACTGGCTAGGTGTTAGCTCGAATTGCTTTTTAAAAGTTTGGCTAAAGGCGGTTTCGGAAGAATAACCGACACGATGGGCAATTTGTTGAATCGACAATTGTCCTTGCTGTAAATAATGCGATGCCAAGCGTAGCCGATGTTGTTGTAAGTATGCCAAAGGCGGCTCACCAATCACCTGATTAAACAAATTGGCAAATTTAGAACGTGACATGCAACATTGTTCTGCCAAACTTTCTACCGTCCATGCTTTTTCGGGTTGACCATGAATAGCTGCGAGCGCATTGGAAAGTTCAGGATGTGCCAAAGCGCCGAGCCAGTTATTTGAGTCATCAAGCTGAAAAATATAATCACGCACACATTCAATCAGTAAAATACTGACCAAGTGATCTAATATTTTATCCCGTCCCGGTCGGATTTGATGACTTTCCACCGCTAAAAATTGCAAGCCAATTTGTAACCACTCGGGCGCTGTGCTGCACATGATATGCGGAATATGCAGATATTCGGGTAGGGCACTTAAAAGCGGTTTTGCCATGGTGGTGTCCATGTGGCATTGAATCACCAAAATAAATGCGTCTTCAGCTTGTGTGTGATTTATCGTGCCAAAATTTATTGACTGCTGTGACTGAATTTGAAATAAATCCGAAATATCAAAGTGTTCTGTCCAGTGAGTGTCTGCAGTTGCACTTGCGTAATGACTGCAACCCGATGGAATCAGGACAATATCACCTGCATCAATGTGAAGGTGTGTCTGTGCAGATAAATGGATATGCAGCGAGCCTTGTAGTACTACATAAGCCAGCATTGCCCCTTGGTCACGATATTGAAATGACCAATCTCCTTGAGGATTTAAATAGATATATTCTGATTGGTGCAGATGTATATCATCAAAAATTTTACTTAAAGCATCCATATTTTAAGCATAAATCATTATAAAAAATAAACCTGTGATTTCAGGACAATATAGCGCATTTTTGCGCCAAAGACTTTTGCATAGCTTTTTTGGACGTCTGCAACTGTTCATTCTCGTGTCTTTCCTCAAATATATAGGTAGAACAGCGTAGAAGGAAGAAAATAAGATGAACGCACCACTTCATTTGCTTAAAGAGATGGAACAGGATGTTCCTTATAAAAGCGCGGCTCAACTCGATAAAAAGCGTTATTTATGGTTGATCAGCCCATTTTTACCTGTATTGGGGATGGGGATTTTGGCGGGTTATCAATTCGCTCCGAAGCCTGCGAAAAAAGTTTTTGCTCTAGGTGGCCCTTTATTATTGCATGTGATTATTCCAACAATTGATACTTTAATTGGTCAAGATGCCAATAACCCAAGCAATGAAGATGTGAAACGACTTGAGGAAGATCGGTATTATTCGCGTTTGGTGAAAAGTTTTATTCCTTTGCAATATGCCGCCAATATTTATGCAGCTTATTTGGTTGGACGGCCACAAACCTCGTTAGTCGATAAAATTTTTCTGGGTATTTCCATGGGGATGGTGAATGGTATTGCTGTCAATACTGCGCATGAACTCAGCCATAAATCTTCAAAAATAGATCACTTACTGTCACATTTGGCTTTAGCACCAACAGGATATAACCATTTTCGGGTTGAGCATCCGTATGGGCATCATAAACGTGCTGCGACACCTGAAGACCCTGCATCTTCACGTATGGGAGAAACATTTTATGAGTTTTGGCCCCGCACGGTAAAAGGTTCGTTTAAGTCTGCACTGCAAATTGAAACTCAGCGTTTAAAACGTAAAGGCAAAAGTTTTTGGTCGAAAGACAATGAATTATTACAAGGCTGGGGCATGAGTGCGGCATTTCATGCTGGATTGTTGGCGCGTTTTGGTACTGGGATCATTCCGTATTTGGCGACACAGGCTTTTTATGGCATTAGCCTGTTTGAAATAATTAATTATATAGAACATTATGGCTTGCTTAGACAAAAAGATGCGCATGGCAAATATGAGCGCACTATGCCTGAACACAGCTGGAATAATAACAATATTGTGACCAATTTGTTTTTGTATCAATTACAACGTCATTCCGATCATCATGCTTATCCAACCCGACCATTTCAGGCTTTGCGACATTTTGATGAAGCGCCTGAATTACCAAGCGGTTATGCCAGCATGTTGCTGCCTGCCATGATTCCACCTTTGTGGTTTAAAATTATGGATAAACGTGTATTTGAACATTATCAAGGCAATTTAAACAAAGCCAATATTCAGCCTAAACGCCGTGCACAAATTTTTAAGAAATTTGGTGTGGTGGATAATTGATTGAATTATTAAGATTATTTTTTAATATTCATTTTGATATTTCTTTTGTATATATCTTTCAAAGGAAAGATTGAGATGTATACCAGATGTCTATTTTCACTCATCTTACTATGAATTGACTTCATCTCATTTTGGCGCATAATAAAGTTATATATTTATATAATATTGAGGTGGGTATGATTCATACAAACTTGAGAAAAGTAGGTGGTTCGGTCATGCTTGCCGTACCGCCTACATTATTAAAAAGTTTAGGTTTAGATGCGGGAAAGGAAGTTTCTCTGAGCATTGTGAATGGTAAGTTAGTGGTCGAACCTAAAGCGAAGCCATCTTATAAATTGGCTGACTTGCTGCAAGAGCATCAAGCTTTAGCATTAGAGCAAGATGCGTGGCATGATGTAAAAGCAGTTGGGCGAGAAGAAATCTAATGAATCAAGGCGATATTTATTTGATTTCATTAGATCCAACACTTGGACATGAACAACAAGGTAAGCGACCTGTATTTGTTATTTCACCTAAGTCATTTAATCTTATTACTAAAATGCCGATTGTTTTGCCTATTACTTCTGGTGGAAACTTTGCACGAAATATGGGTTTCGCTGTAGAGCTTATTGGTGGGAAAACTACAGGTATTGTGCGTTGTGATCAACCTAGAGCTTTAGATTTTGAAGCTAGACACGCGCGGTTTTTAGAATCCTCGCACGCAGATGTTTTGGATGAGGTTTTAGCAAGATATATCGCAATTTTTTCACCTGAAGATTAATTTATATAGAAAAAGACAGAAATTTATAGCAATATTTCTATGAAAATCTGTCTTTTATCTTACTTTACTATATGCCTTAAATCATAAAATCACTTGAGCTCACTCGAACTTTTACCTAATTCACGACGGGCAATAATCAATAGCTGAATCTGTTGCGTACCTTCAAAAATATCTAAAATTTTCGAATCACGTGCCCATTTTTCCAATAACTCATCTTCGTTATAACCCACCGATGCAGCTAACTCGACACACCTGAGCGTGATTTCATTACACACGCGACCAGCTTTGGCTTTGGAAATAGAAGCTTCGCGTGAGTTAGGCTGTTTATTGTCTGCCATCCATGCTGCTTTGAGCATCAATAAACGTGCGGCTTCCCATTCTGCTTCCATCCGATAAGTCTGTGCTGCGATATGTGAACACTGTAAATAGGGCGTGGCATAATTTGCATCTAATTGGTCTTTAAAAATTTCCTTAATCCGCTCTAAAGCGGCTTTGGCACAACCAACGGCCATAGCTGCCACCAAAGGGCGAGTGTTATCAAAGGTTTCCATCACACCTGCAAACCCTTTGGCAACATCAATTTCTGCATTGCCTAAAAGGTTGCTCGCAGGAACACGGCAATTTTCAAATCGAATTGTTGCTGTGTCCGAGGCTTTAATCCCTAATTTATGTTCTAAGCGTTCCACGGTCATGCCAGGTGTGCCCTTAGTCACAACAAAGGATTTGATCGCAGCACGTCCCAGTTTTTTGTCTAAGGTTGCCCACACAACAACGGCATCGGCGCGGTCACCAGAGGTCACAAAAATCTTTTCACCATTTAAAATATATTCATTGTCTACTTTGGTGGCAGTGGTACGAATAGCCGCAGAGTCAGAACCACAGTTGGGTTCGGTAATTGCCATGGCTGCCCAAACACCATTAAAGCGTTGTAATTGTTCTTCATTGGCCACCGCAGCAATCGCAGAATTACCTAAACCTTGGCGTGGCATACTGAGTAATAAACCTGTATCGCCATAACACATTTCGACAATACTCAGTGCGGTAGACATATTTACGCCATTTTTGTTACCTGTAGATGTGTCACCACGTTTGTTGACTGCTGCACCTGCATTCATGCCATCGCCCGCTTGGTTCATACCATCAACTAAGGCGGCAAGCATGTCTAATTCTTTCGGGTAGGCGTGTTCGGCTTTATCATATTTCCTTGAAATGGGACGTAATACATTTAAAGCAACTTCATGTGCCTGATCGACCAACATTTTGAATTTTTTTGGATTTTGTAAATTCATGGATGTATTCCTTATTTTTCTAGCTGGCTATCGTTTATTGATGGTGTGAGATTAGGCATGCAAGCCTGAATGCATAATTGCAGTTGCACGTAAATCACGATACCAACGCTCTACAGGATGTTCTTTGGTAAAGCCATGACCACCTAAAATTTGCACGCCATTGGTGGCAATTTGCATAGATTTTTCTGCACAGAGCAGACGTGCTAAATATGCTTCTCGATGAAAGTTTTTACCCGATTCGGCAAGACTCGCTGCATTCAGCAACAGCATGCGCATGGCTTCAATTTCAATGGCCATATCTGCAATCATAAAAGCCACACTTTGACGATGTGAAATTGGTTCGCCAAATGCAGTGCGCTCATTGGCATAGCGAATACAATAACTTTTCACTGCTTCACAGCAACCAACTGCCATGGCGCACCACATGAGATTGCCTAAATCTAAAAATGCGCTGTAATCGAAATCATCTGTGCCTAAACGCTCCGCAGGGGTTTGATTAAACTTTAAAGTCGCCGTTTCGCAGGCTTTTAAGCCCATTGCAGGCGCTGCTTTAAATTGAATAGAAGCATCACGTTGCACAATGAACACATCGGCTTGACCATTTAGCTCTGCACTAACCAAAAATAAATCTGCTGTTTCGGCCAAAATCACCAGCGTTTTTTCACCTGTAATTAGGTACTGTCCATTTTGCAAAGTCGCTTTGGTTTTTAGCTGATACGGATTAAACGCAGCAGTATTTTCCTGAATCGCAAAAGTGGCTTGAAGTGGCGTTGGATGGTTCGCGTCTGTTTCGGAAAACGCAGATAAATACTGATTTTGAACCTGTTCTGAACCCCAGCGAGTTATGGCATTCATTACGCCAAATGTGGAAAGTAATCCTGCGGTTAAGCCAAAGTCACCACGTGCCAATTGTTCGGCAATTAAAATATGGCTGACAATATTTTGTTCAGTGGCAACACCGCCTAAAGCTTCGGGCAGAGCATAGGTGTTCAAACCTAAATCTGTGCTGTATTGCCATAATACTTGTGGGAATTTCGCATCATGATCTGCCTGATGTGCCAATGGATAGATCACTTCTGTAGCAAATTGCTGCATGGCATCGACCAGCATTTGCTGTTCTTCACTCAATGACAAATCAAATAAATCTTTGGATTGACGTGTCAGTCGTTGTTGCGGTAATTTTTGTGTGCTTTTAAAATTTTTTTGAGTGGTTTCAAAGGTTTTAAAACCTGCTTTGGCTGAGTGATATAGAGATTGTTCAACCCATTTGCGTAATTTGAATTGATCGAGCAGATCACTCGATGCCATTTTAGTGAGTAGCGCTAAGCCGAATCCTTGGGCTTTGTTTATCATTTGACTCATGATTGTGTTGTCCTACACAGAGAATGCTTGTTTTTTATGCTGACATGCAGACTATAAAAAAACTATGTCATTGCTGACATGCAGAATTGTCAAAGATAAACGGTAAAAATTTTCTTATAACTGGACTAATATGTGGATTTTTATAGATTAT
>NZ_JAYJLK010000035.1:0-27973 GCF_051948795.1 Acinetobacter sp. Lyrl_1 | reverse complement strand
TAGCTTGCGCCCCTATTTTTAAATCAGTTAGGCAAGCTGAAATATCACAATCTATGCTGTTTTAAATGTCATTCATTATTAGATTGAAATTTTACGCATAAAAATAAGGGCTGAATAATCAGCCCTTATTTGATCTTGCTTATCGCTCAACACTCGAACAAATCATAGATTTGCTCTTGCGTTTGCTTTTCCTAACTTAGGTCAACTGAGCAGCAGCAATTTTCTTGGTGTCTACATTCGCAGCAGCGTCTGTGTAGCTTTCCATCTGGTCAAAGTTCAAGTACTTGTAGATGTCAGCAGACATGCTGTCGATTTGAGAAGCGTACTGTTGGTATTCTTCTGGTGTTGGTAACTTACCAAGTACCGCTGCAACAGATGCAAGCTCAGCAGAAGCTAAGTAAACGTTTGCACCTTGACCTAAACGGTTCGGGAAGTTACGTGTAGAAGTAGATACTACAGTTGTGTTCGGTGCTACACGTGCTTGGTTACCCATACATAATGAACAACCTGGCATTTCTGTACGCGCACCCGCTTTACCGTAAGTGTTATAGAAGCCTTCTTCCATAAGTTGACGCTCGTCCATACGAGTTGGAGGCGCTAACCATAGACGAGTAGATAAAGAACCACCAGGAACTTTGTCTAATAACTTACCAGCAGCACGGAAGTGGCCGATGTTTGTCATACAAGAACCGATGAACACTTCATCAATTTTGTCACCTTGAACGTCAGAAAGAAGTTTTGCATCATCTGGGTCGTTCGGGCAGCAAAGGATTGGTTCTTTGATGTCTGCAAGGTCAATTTCATACACTTTAGTGTATTCTGCGTCAGCATCAGCTTTAAGAAGTGATGGGTTCGCTAACCATTTTTCCATGTTCTCAACACGACGAGCCATAGTACGCGCATCGCCATAACCTTCAGAAATCATCCACTTAAGCATGGTGATGTTTGAACGAAGGTATTCAGCAACTTTCTCTTCAGAAAGTGTGATAGAACAACCTGCAGCTGAACGCTCAGCAGAAGCATCAGACAATTCAAATGCTTGTTCAACGGTTAAGTCAGTTTCCATTTCTGTTAAGTCGATTTCTAAGATACGACCAGAGAAGATGTTTTTCTTACCTTTCTTCTCTACAGTTAAGTCACCTTCTTTAATTGCGTAGTAAGGAATCGCATGTACAAGGTCACGTAAAGTGATACCAGGCTGCATTTTACCTTTGAACTTCACAAGTACAGACTCAGGCATGTCAAGTGGCATAACACCAGTTGCTGCAGCGAACGCTACAAGACCAGAACCCGCTGGGAAAGAAATACCAATTGGGAAACGAGTATGCGAGTCACCACCAGTACCTACTGTATCTGGAAGAAGCATACGGTTTAACCAAGAGTGGATAATACCGTCACCTGGACGTAAAGAAACACCACCACGGTTCATGATGAAGTCAGGAAGCGTGTGTTGCATTTGAACGTCAACTGGTTTTGGATACGCAGCTGTGTGACAGAAAGATTGCATTACTAAGTCTGCAGAGAAACCTAAGCAAGCTAAATCTTTTAATTCGTCACGTGTCATTGGACCTGTTGTATCTTGAGAACCAACAGTAGTCATCTTAGGTTCGCAGTAAGTACCTGGACGAACACCTTGACCTTCTGGAAGACCACAAGCGCGACCTACCATTTTTTGAGCTTGAGTGAAGCCTTTGCCTGTGTTTTCAGGTTGTACTGGAGTACGGAACAAAGTAGATGGTGCAAGACCTAAAGCTTCACGCGCTTTAGCTGTCAAACCACGACCAACGATCAAGTTAATACGACCGCCTGCACGTACTTCGTCTAGAAGCACTGGAGTTTTAAGTTCAGATTCAGCGATTTGTGCGCCGTCTTTGAACGCTGTTACTTTAGCAGCAGCATGGTCGATTTTAAGAGTGATTTCATCACCCATGTTCATGTTAGAAACGTCGATTTCTACAGGTAAAGCACCCGCATCTTCCATTGTGTTAAAGAAGATTGGCGCAATTTTACCGCCTAAGCAGTAGCCGCCATCTTTTTTGTTTGGAATGTGCGCGATTTCATCACCGAAGAACCAAAGTACAGAGTTAGTTGCAGACTTACGAGAAGAACCTGTACCAACAACGTCACCCACGTAAGCAACTTGGTTGCCTTTCGCGATAAGGTCTTTGATTTGGTTTAATGGACCAACTTCACCAGGAACTTCTGGGTTGATGCCATCACGTACGTTTTTCAACATTGCATTTGCGTGCAATGGAATGTCTGGACGACTCCATGCGTCTTGTGCAGGTGACAAGTCGTCAGTGTTGGTTTCGCCAGTAACTTTAAACACTGTAAGTTTGATTTCTTCAGGTACATCTTTACGGCTAGTGAACCATTCAGCATCAGCCCAAGATTGTAAAACTGCTTTCGCGTTTTCGTTACCTGCTTTTGCTTTGTCTGCTACGTCATGGAACGCATCAAATACAAGCAAAGTATTTTTCAATGCTTCAGCTGCTAAGCCAGCCAATTCAGCATTGTCTAAAAGCTCTACTAAAGGTGCTACGTTATAACCACCAAGCATTGTACCTAGTAAGTAAACTGCGCGCTCTTTAGAAACGAGTGGAGAGGTTGCTTCACCTTTTGCTACAGCAGCTAAGAAAGCAGCTTTAACGTATGCCGCTTGGTCAACACCTGCAGGTACACGGTTTTCAATCAAATCAACCAAATAAGCTTCTTCGCCTGCTGGTGGATTTTTTAATAATTCAACTAATGCAGCTGTTTGCACATCATCAAGTGGCTTCGGTGGGACTCCGAGTGCGGCACGTTCTTCAACGTGTTGGCGGTAAGCTTCTAGCACGGTGTTATTCCTCTTTTTTAAAAAATTATTTGTGAATTCCTGCTTTTAAAGCATCACAAACAATATGGACTGCAAAATTTTACTAAACTTCAGGTTAAAAGTTAATGCAACTAGAGTGTTTCTTTGTGATGCCCATTATTTTATAACTAAATGATGCGCATATTGTTCAATTTACAGGCAAAACACGACTTAATTTTAACTTTGTCTGTATGTACACTAACTTTTCGCCTAAAGTTTAACTCGTAAAAAAGCAACGCTCATGTTGCCTGTTCTAATGAATGAATGATATTCCACCTTAGTGTACTGTCGTAGCTTGAAGATAGTGCTGTAATTGTTCACGACTACCTTCAAACTTGAGTTGAATTTCATCTTCATGCAGCATGCAATGTTCTGCACTGGTAAACGAAATTTGAACTTGATATATCTTTGCAGGTGCATCAATTTGCTGACGTAAATACACCCGATCACCTAAACTTAAAACATAATGACTGCCGCCAATCACTGCGACACCTTGTTCATCTTCTAAGAGCAAATCTGCATTATGCAGGTAAGCAACCACTTCCATTATGCGCTCCTACTGTTGTTGTTATCTTTTTAATTATTCATGAAAAGGATAAGCTTTGCCAGTTTTAAGATTTAGAACTTGTCACAATTTATTTGTTGATTATTTTAGTTTTAGACGTTTGATTTACTTAGGCTATTTCTTGGTAAAAGACAGTAAAACCTTAAAACATATTTCGATTTTAATTCATAAAAAAACCGTTCTTTTAGAACGGCTTGTAATCAGGCATTTTATCATGCGGTGTCGCGATACATTTTTCAGTAAATTGCGTACGGACTTTTTCACGTGCCGCATCAACATCACCATTAATTTCTTCAAGTGGCAATGCATAGACTTGCTCAATAATCTCTAAAATAAAATTACGAGTAATGTCATCTTCAATTTTATTGGCATGCTCAATCGCACGTTCTTTTTCAATCGCATTTTGACGATCTAGCATGATGGTACGCGCAGCATTGCCAACACTTCGGCAATAGCCTTGCCATTGTTCTTCAGGGGTTAAGGGTTTCTTTTCTGCACAGCCCATTAATGCAAGCACTGCAGTCACCACCAAAATCTTTTTCATTGAAGCTCTCCTGTTGTGCTTATGATAATCAAAAGTTTGCATAAATACGAAACTATCCATGTACAAGCTTAAAAAATGCGCTCTGATTGAACGCATTTTTAAGTGAAGTTGCCGTTAGAAGCGCCAGTTATAGAAAATATCCACGGCGCGTTCTAAAGCTTGACTAGCTTCCAAATACAGTCGTTTATTCATTTGATAACGCAAAGTCAACTTATTGACAGGTGTGAAAACCCCCACGCCATAACGAATAAACAAGTCTGGGGTGATATAACCCGTCAAACTGACTTGGGTATCATCGCCTGTACCTTGGGCATCAAGTGCCAAACCACTTAAACCGAATGTACGTCCAATTTGATTGGTCAAGGCACGTGTACCACCCAATCCCATACTAATACCTGCCGCTGCAATAGTATTGTTGACGTCTGACTTAAAGCTTTCGGTCTGACTCAAACCACTGGTACCTTCATTGATACGACCTGTAATCAAAGCATTTAATGCTTCTTGTTCAGATAAGCCTGCATCGTTATACACTTGAATGTTCGGACTGCTGGCTGTGCCTGTAACTCTAAAGCCGACCATGCTGCCCTGTACATTTTTATTGGCATCCATATCTAAAGTTGGGTTAGAAATTGGGCCATTAAAACGCGCAATGGCACGGTTCAAATCCAGACTTTGTCCATAGGCTTCAATTTTCACACGCTGGCTGACCCCAATCGCACCATTGGCACGCATCGCAGTTTCTAAACCACGTTGAGATAAATACAAACGTCCAATCAGTGGAATACGGCTATTAAAACCTTGGAAAATGACCCGATCACCCAAATTCAATTCAAGATCGGCACGAATATCCCATGGACGAGCTGAACGTAATAATGCCAGTTGATCTTGTCCTTCATGTACCACACGCACATCCGAAGACACGTTAACCACAGGTGCAGACACTTCAGGCATAGAAATTAAAGCCCGAGGTACATCTACACGTCCTTTTAAACTCAGTTTTTTCTGGAAAGGTAAAACATCTAAGGATACATCTGGCGTAATCATTGCAGTAATTAGCGGTGCTTGACGAATTAATAAGTCTTTACCGTTTAAATTTAACTGAATACGCGGATCATTTTTCCAATCCACACTGCCCGTTAAACGCCCTACACCACCACCGCTGTTAAATGCGCCATTAATGCTGGCTTGATCTTGGCGGATAGAGGAATAGACCTGCACATTGGTCAGATTTACAGGTAACGAAATCATGCTGATCGCACCATCTTTCAGGCGCATTTCACCTGTGAGCAATGGTGAAGTTAAAGTCCCATTGATCTTGCCAGCAAAGGACAAAATGCCTGCCATTGAGCGCACATCGGCAATAAACGGTTTAAAAACTTTAAGTTGTACCTGATCAAAGGCAATTTCACCGCGCATTGGCATGTTTTTAGTGTAAGGATCAATCAGCACATTGGCATAACCTGTACCAATTTCAGGTGTTTTCACATCTATGCGTAATTTCAAGCCTTCGGCAATGCTTTTTGCGACCACAGCCACTTGTTCATAGCGCAAGGTTGAGCCTATATCTTGTGGATCGTCCGCAGCAAGTCCAATGACGCCATCACGCGTGACCAAATGTGCATCAATTTTTGGCTTCTGTCCTTTTGCCCACGCCGCTTTGGCATACCCATTAACCTTGCCTGTAATCGCCAAACCTTCAGGCATAAATGCAGAAAAGTCATTTAAGTCTAAGTTTTGAGTCACAAATGATGCATTGGCTTTGGTTTTACTCACACGAATAGGTTGATCAAAACACAATTGGCTTTGCTGACTCATCCAACAATGCGCACCAACATACAACTCACTGGTTCTATGTTGATAAATCACGGCTGCGTTTTGGCGCTGTGCCAAGTGGGTTCTTAAGGAGTCAAAATCTCCTTTCTGAATTTGTCCCATCCAATCATTTTGTGCATTTAAACCACCCGCCAATTGTACATAAAACTTACTCAGCTTATTTTCGGCTTCTAGTTTTAAAATATGTGCCTGACGTGTACCTGCTAAAGAAATCTGCCCTTGCTCGATGCCACGGTTGCCACTGCGTAAATTTTCCATGGATGCCGTCATCAGCGTTGGCGTATTTTCAGAGGTTGGCAATTCACCTTGTAGGCGCAATTTACGCACGCTGAAAATATTATTTACACTGAACTGATCAACAGCGAAATTGGCAGTGGCTTGTAAGCGTGGCTGCGACTGCACATTGATATAGCCATACGCACGTCCACGTAAACCTGAATAGATTTCGTATAAAGCAGGCGCATTGACTTTAATACGCAGATTTTGTGCATTCCCCGTTGCTTGTAACTGATTTTTGGCATAAGACAAAAATAGATTATTGGCTTCAAACTGTTGTGGTAAAAAGCCTTTTTGATTAGCATCAATCAACATGGCTAAATTCCCCGTACCACGTACAGGTTTATTATTGAGCATGCCTGCCAAATTCAGACGTTCAATGTTGATCCGTTTTTGAGTGTCTGACCAAATACCTTGAGTGCGAATATTGCCCGATAATTCACCACGTACACTGGACACAAAATAGTGCGGCTTAAAGCGAATTAAAGAAGCGTTTAAATTCCAGCTCACCCCCTGATTCAAATGCAGCAAACCATCCGCCACAATTTGCCCTGCAACACCATTATGGCGTAAGTCGCTAATTTTAATTAGTTCCGGCGTACCCGATAATTTTAGTTTTAAATGTCCTTCACTGCCTTGAATGGCACTGGCATTTAACCCACCATCATAATTCACGGCAAAACTTTTAAAGCCACCACCAGCTTTCACATTATGGAACAATAAAGCGATGGTGCTTTGCCCAGTTAAATGTACGTTTTCATTTTGATTGACCAAACGCCCTGTCAAATTAATATCTTTCAAATGAATAATTTGCTGATTCGGCAATGCAAAACCATTGGCTTTAAACTGCCCATTTAACACATTAACAGGTGCTGCGGTGCTGATACTTTGCGGATTAAAGTTTTTCGCAGCCAATACCGCATTCCATTTCAACTGACGTTTATCAGTTGGTAAATCAATGACGGCGCTGCCTGCCAAATGACTATCTGCAGTATCAAATTTAAAATTAGGAATATTTAAACGATTATTCTTTAAATTCAATTTGGCTTGGTACATGCCCGCAGGTAACATGGTTTTTTCATGTGTGCTGACTTTACTCGCCACAAAAATATCTTGCTGACCTTCTACCAAGGCCAATTGCACATCACCCGATTCACTTTTCAACCAACCCACATACGGCACAGCACGGTCTATGTTGTTCCAGCGTACATCAAGCAACATCGGATTTGCCGCTTTGCCCTGCGCAGGTTTTTGATCGAGTTTTAAATTCCAAGTTTCATATTGGTCAAAATCGACTTGTGCAGTTAAGTGTGTGCCTTTTTCCAAATGACCTTTAGATGCTAAATTGGCATCTAAACTTGGCGGTAAAAAGTCTTTGACCACTTGAGGAATTAGTGGATCTTTAGGATTAATTTTATCCAGACGTCCTGTTAAATCCCAATTGACTTTTTTATCCCAACTGACAATGCCCGCTACATTGGCAGCACCTTGCATAAGTTGTGCATTTAAATTACTGATATTCAGTTGATGAACTAAATCGGTATACATCAGACCTGTATATTGACCTTTAGGGATGTGTTTACCGCTCAAATCCGTATTGACATCAATATCTAAACGCTTGATATCGCCTTTAAATTTAGCTGCACCTGCTTGGGTAAAAAGTTCCTGCTCGGTCAAAATAGGCCAACGGTAGTTTTTAAATTGTAACTCACCAAACATTGGCACTTGCTTACGCATTGGATGCAACACTACCCATCCCGTGAGCAAATCAGGCGTATTTGTTGCAACACCCGCCTGAATCGTGTCGAGTGTGCCTTTACCCACCACTTTAATATCGTGAATATTTAAGCTGTTATGTAAAGATGGAATATTTAAATCACCCACCACATTAAGCGGATATTTACCTTCAAATTTCATATCGCCTGTGGCATTGCGTACATTCAAATATCCCATATCCATATTGGAATCTTCAAATTTCAGTTCTGTACCTGACCATAAGGCATTATTTAAATGAATATCGTAAAAATCGACCTGCGTACCAGAAGCGGTTTGAATCAATAAATGATCGACATCGGCAGTGTCTAAACGCAAAACAAAAGGTAGGCGAATTTCATTGAATTTGAATGGATCATCACTCGGCGAGCCTTTCGGATAAATCCGCAGATTACGCACATCGGCACTGTTGAGATGGATTTCTTTATCTAAAATCGCACGCCAACCAAGAATGACATCGGCACGGTCAATTTTGACATCAACAGGCTTTAAACTGACGATGATATTGCGCAGAATAATCCCACGCCATAAATTACCGCCTTCATATTCATAATGAATTATTTCTTGGCGCTGCAATACGCTGTCTAATAAGAACTTTGAGCCACGGTCTGTTGAGAACATCACCACCAAAGCGGACACCAATAAAACCAGCATCAACAGCAGTGACAGTAAAACACTCCTGAGTATTCGACGCTTTTTAGGTGGCGTTACTGGAGTTTCTGGTTGCTGTTCAACTTCAGCCATAATGTTCTCTAAGTCTTAAATTTATAGTTGAGAGCCAATAAAGAAATGTAAACGGATTGGATGGTTATCATCTGAAATACCAGAAGCCACATCAATCCGAATTGGGCCAATTGGTGATGCCCAACGTACCCCCAAACCTACGCTATATTCGGTGTCGTTGCTAAAGTCTTTATCGTAAGCATTACCAAAATCACTAAATACTGCTGCGCGCCACCCCTCTTTAAATTGATAGTTATATTCTAATGAACCAACCGCCAAAGCCTGACCTCCAATTTTAAAGCCTTCAATTTGTGGTGTTAAAGACTTGTAGTCAAAGCCACGTAAAGACTGGTCACCACCAGTAAAATAACGCAAATTATAAGGCACTTTATTAAAATCTTCGGTGTAGATATAACCTAAGTCACTGCGTCCGACAAACTGATGATCGTCATTTTCACCCAATGAATAAATAAAACGCCAACCTGCATTTAGAATGGCTAAATCTGCATCGCTGAGCAGTGATTCACTCCCCAGTTCTATTTTATAAATTTGGCGGAAACCTTTGCTTGGGTTAACACGACGGTTACTGTCGGTACGTGAAACTTCATAGCCAAGCAATAACGATTGTTGCTCGACATCACCATTGGCAATAAAGGCATCAGGCACTTTTTCCAAAAATACAGTGCCATCTTCAGTTAAGCGATCCAGTCGATAACGCAAGCCAAAAGTATGTTGCCAACTGCCCATTGGGTTTTTAATCACACGGTCTACACCTGCAACCGCAGATTCAATCATCAAGCCGCCACCTTGTGCAACATCGTCACGTTCTTCACGCTCATAACCGCCAACCAACGCGACATAATCATTCAAGGGATGGTTATAAGGAATATTATAACGTCCATCAATGGCTTGACGAATTTGTGAAAGCTCCAAGTTGGCATCGAAAGAGTGACCACGTTTATTGACAATGGCACGGCGATATTGCCCACGCAAACGCACGCCTGTGTCAGTTCCAAAACCTGCACCGACTTCGGCACTATTTAAGCGGTCTGCATTTAAAGTCACAATCACAGGAATTTTTTTGTCGATACGTGCTTGCTGTTTTAAGCGTTCTTCTTCCGATTGTTTATCTTCTTGCTGTGCTTGTAGTATGCGCAGTTTATCGTTGCTAGTACCTTCTTCTGTGCCTGCAAACTCAGCCTCATTCACCACAGATTGTGTCACTTCCTGAGATGATACCACCCGTTTTTGATCGGCTGCTGTGGCCTCGTAAACAGAGAGTTTTTGTTGATCAACCAAAGCCTGAATATCTGGCGGCAATTCCAAAGGATGCTCTACAGGATCAGGGCGAATTGTATCCACCAAGGTGTAGTTAAAATAACGTGAGTTGGTGAGGTTGTTGGCCAAACCATTCACACGCCAAAAAGTATAGTCAGCATTGTCCTGCCAAGTGACCAAACTTTGCAGAATATCCATATCCAAAGGGAATTCTTGGTTTGGATCGCTCATGCGAAATTCGACGTTACCTAGTTTATAACGCTCGCCTGTTTCGTAACGTAAATTGATATCGGCTGTATTTTGAGGTTGAGCGACTTTCACGTCATGCAGACGCCAGTAACTGTCAAAATAACCGTTATCTGAAGCCGCATCGGTAATTCGTTTTTTGGTTTGTTCATACAAACCATGATTAAACACATCATCTACTTCTTGATCAGGCAAGACACCAATAACCTGAAATTGTGCCTCGTATTGTCCTTCGCCTGTAAATTCAATATTTTGCTGTTTAATCTTCACAGGTGGATTTGGCACAACATGCACTCGCACGCGGCTATCGCTGAGTTTTTCAAATTTAAACTCGGCATTATAAAAACCCACCGCTTGCGCAGCCTGATTTGACAACGTACGCAGTTGCGGCAATGCCGATGGAAAATCTGCAAAAGACTCCTGGGTAAAACTGGACAGTTTGGCCTTAATATTGGCACTTAACTGATCTACCGCTGTACGATAAGCATCGGGCGACACTTCTCCAATTGAGTCTTGTGTACCATTAGCGCTATTTGCGGTAATGACTACATCAGCACTAATACGCGGCACTTTGGCTGTGTTTAGCTCACGCGGTGGACGGACTTTATACAATAAACGTCTGAAAAAACCGGGTTTATCGGCATTTTCGACCTGCGTCATCCAACCCAATTCAGTCAAGGTGCCTGAAGGATTGGCTTCCACTACAAAATTTCTGTCTGCCTGAATGCTTGTCATGAGTTGATCAACATTTACAGGCGCTTGATCAATTTGTAACACCTCCTGCTGTGTCGCATCTTGCACCAATGTTTCAGGCTCTTGACCATTGCGGTCTAGCATCGCTTCTTGTTTAGCTTGTTGGGCTACTTGAAAAATTTCATTGGCAAGTTGCTGATCTACAGGTGCAATGGGTAAATCTTCTAAGTCTTCAAACTCGATAGGCTGAAACTCAGCAAAAGATGCCCCTGCCTGTTGTTGCTGTTGCAGCATTTCTAGACTATTAAATTCAGGCGTTTGTGTTTGCTCTAAAGCTTCTTCAATTTTTTGCAGATCTTCGGCACTGTCTTTTCCTTGTGCTGCTGCCAATTGTTTAATTTCTTCAGCTAAATTTTGTGCTTCTTCTGTAGTTGGAGTCTGCAGTGATGTAGGATTTTCAGCGAGTTGGGTGTTGGAGTTAGATACCTTAAGACTTTCTGCAAAACTTGAGGATGCAACTAAACCTAAAAACAGACTTAGTCCGAGCTTTTTCGGCATATTCCAGCATAAAATTGCATGCATACTGGAACACAGTACTGATTTTTTAAAGTTTGTATTTACAAGCATAAAAAACTCTAAACTGATTTAATTTTTTGGATAAACCCCAATCAACCCTCGTATAAACACTATTTGTTTGATTTTTTCATTAGTGAAATACTTGAAACATCATACATGATTTTCTGTACAATTATATCAAGTGGTCACATTTCTTAATAAAACTAAACGAAGTTAATCACGCATGAAAAAAAATGAACATTTGTTAAAGAGTCGTCGCTTTTTGCCGATGTTTCTCACTCAATTCTTTGGCGCACTCAATGATAACGTATATAAACAAGCGCTGCTTTTGGTCTTTACCTATGGATTGATTAGCCAGCAATCTGCAAATGTCAGCACCCTGAACAATTTGGCTGCCTTGCTGTTTATTTTGCCCTATTTCATTTTTTCTGCCACCGCAGGACAGCTAGCAGACAAGTATGAACGCGCCCAATTGGTACGTGCCATCAAATTGCTGGAAATTATTATCATGCTGATTGCGACTTCAGGTTTCTTGTTAGGAAGTTTGTGGTTGTTGCTGACTGCCCTTTTTCTAATGGGGGCACAATCGACCTTTTTTGGTCCAATTAAATATGCCATTTTGCCTGAAGTACTCAAACCGCATGAACTGATGTCGGGGAATGCAATTTTCCAGTCAGGTACATCCATTGCAATTTTATTGGGGATGATTTTAGGCGGTGCAGTGATTTCGGTATCTGCAGGCAATTTAGTCTGGATTAGCTTAACTGTGGTGATTATTGCACTAATTGGTTATGCCTCAAGTCGTTTTGTGCTGACGCAGCGCGTCACGGCACCCGACATTCAAATTGACTGGAATTTTTTCCGTACCAGTTTCCAGACTTTAAAATATGCCAAAAGCCTGCCGATGATTTTTCTAATATTATTGGGCAATTCTTGGTATTGGTTTTATGGGGCAACGTATTTAACCCAAATTCCACAGCTCACTCAACAAAACTTGCATGCTTCTGAAAATGTGGTGAGTTTATTACTGACACTCTTTTCTGTCGGTATTGGCGTAGGTTCTTTGCTCTGCCGTAAAATAGGCGGTACCGAGGTCAATATTAAAATGGTGCCTATTGGCGCAGTCGGTTTAACCGTCTTTGCTTTTTATTTGGCAGGCACATTGGCTTTTGTACCAGAAAAAACAGGCGCACTACTGGGCTTAGCCGAAGTCTTTCAGCAAGGCTGGAGTTATTATCATGTCATGTGTGCAGTCACTTTACTGGGCATTAGTGGCGGTTTTTACATTGTGCCCTTGTATGCCATGATGCAAGCCTATTCCCCTCGCTCGCACCGCGCACGTGTGGTCGCAGCCAACAATATTTTAAATGCGGTATTTATGGTGTCATCTGCCATTTTTTCGATTTTAATTTTAAGCATTTTAAAAATTGATTTAAAAATTTTATTTAGTATTACGGCTGTTTTAAGTGCTGTTTTCACCTTTTGGCTCTTGTTAAAGCTCAAGCCAATGTTAGATACTGCACAGGACTCTTTGGAGGATTAATTTCATGCGTCATTACACAGGCATCGACAAGTTTATTCATTCATTTGACCAAGCCTTACGTAGTTTAGTACCTGGCACAACTTCGGCTCAACGTGAAAACCCAGGCAATACGGTTGAAACCAAATTGGCTGTGAGTGAAGCACGTCATGTTGCAGGCTTAATGCGAGTAAACCATAGTGGTGAAGTCTGTGCACAAGCCTTATATCACGGTCAGGCTTTAACTGCGAAATTGCCCAATGTACGTCGTGAAATGGAACAGGCTGCAATTGAAGAACAAGACCATTTGGCGTGGTGCGAAGACCGCTTAAAAGAGTTAGACAGTCACACCAGTTTGCTTAATCCTGTATGGTATGGCTTGTCTTTTGGGATGGGTGCAATTGCAGGTATTGCGGGCGATAAATACAGTTTGGGTTTTGTGGCAGAAACTGAACGTCAAGTCAGCTTGCATTTAGAACATCATATTAGCCAATTGCCTGAACAAGATGATCGTTCACGTAAAATTCTAGTCCAAATGAATGAAGATGAATTGCATCATCGCGATACGGCGCTCAAAGCAGGTGGTGTAGATTTGCCTGTACCTGTACGTTTGACCATGACTGCGATTTCCAAGCTCATGACCAAGACCAGTTATTATATTTAATGAATTGATAACACTTAAACGCTCACAATTGTGGGCGTTTTTTTATGTCATTGGAATAGAAAACATCTCGATTAAAACGATCAAAAAATAACAGAGAAAGAGCCGATCTTGAGTTATCCCAAGATTTATCCGCAGATTTTGTGGATATTTTTTAAGTGCAAAGCCGTATAAATACAGAAAAATATTGTTTTTGATGGTTTTTCATACAAATATATCAGAAAGATATGACACGGTGATGTTAACCGAAACGAGATCACAGCCAAAATTTAAAGATGTGTAGTACGAATCTACCCCTTTTATGGGCTGATTTATTCTTCACAACTCACAATGGGATAGTCATGCGCAGAATGCACAAAAGCCTCATCTTGCCAAATATCCCACATTGGAATTTTAACATCTAAAGCAAGTGGCATTTTTTTCGGATTGAATTGCATTTGAGCTAAATTTTCACCCCACGCAATAATATCAATATCCAGCGGAATATCATGCGATGGGCGCACACGCCCTGCTGCAACTTCCAATTCCTTAAGGATGACGTTTAGATGCTCAAAGCTTAAACGGCTTTTTAGCAAACAAGCAGAATTCCAATAGTCTGCACCAATTCCATCACGGCATGGAATCAGATAAATGTGCGAAAAATGCACTTCACCCAATGCAGCAATTTGCTGATAGGCATTTTTAAACTGACGCGGTGCTTCGCAGTTACTCGCCAGAGCGAGGGCAAAAATCGTTTCGGTGGCGTTCAAGACGAATTCCTACAGAATTGGCTTCTGGAATAATGGCAGGTTTGCGAATGGTGATGGTAATGGATTCAATGGCGGCAAAAGTCGTAAAAAGTGCATCCAATACCAATTGTGCGGCATGCTCAATCAATTTGGGCGCAGCCTGCTGAATCACTTGCGCTGAAATGCTGCAAATTTCTGCATAATTGAGCGTGTCTTGCAACTCATCTGAAGCTGCAGCTTGGCTTAAATTGGTGGCAATAATCAAATCCAACATAAGCGGTTGTTGAATCTGACGCTCCCATGCAAAACAGCCGACGACTGTTTCTACCTTTAAGCCTTCAATGATAATTGCATCCATGACCACACTCTATATTTCATTTAAAATCCTTCTATCTCCTTCTATCCCCTTCTATTGAAAGGGATATTTGCCGTATTTTAAAGCCACGTAAAACTTATAAAAAAGATTGGTGGCTTTAAAATATGCAACCAGAAAGCTTGATTCGACCAATATGGATAATTAATGCTTTAACAACAAATTCGGATCAATGCTTTGTACCATCTGCAATCGTTGATCGGCATAAATATCGGTATAAGGTGCTAAAACGCGCATGAAACGGTCAAAGTACAGCATTTGCTTGAACAGTAAAGCAAAGTCACGCGGGAAACGAATCCCATGACGCTCACCCACAGCAACCATATCGAGCATAATGTCATTTAAATCGGCAGGGTTAGAAGTCAGCAACTCTTGAGGATCGGCCAGCAATACGCCACTAAATAAACGCTCTAAATCTGCTGCCAAAACCTGAGTATCAATTTGCTTGTCGGTCATGCCCATTTTGAGCATATTTTCAGCCATAAGCGTGTAGTTGGTATTTTGCAAGGCATCCATAAAGGCCATACAAGCAGTCCACACTTCAGGATTTAGCTGTCCGACAATACCAAAATCAATAAAGCCGACACGTCCATCTTCAAGTAACATCAGGTTGCCTGCGTGTAAATCGGCATGGAAACTGTTACACATCATCAAGCTACCAAACCATGTATTCATGGCAGTAATCAATACTTGCGATGGGTCGTTAGATACTTGTTTCACCACGTCAAAATCGGTCAAAGGTACGCCATACAAACGCTGCATGGTCAATACGCGACGGGTGGAATATTGATGATAGACCTTAGGTGCAGTGGCTTTTTTGTTTTGGGTCAAATTCAGATAATTAATAAAATCATCTAGGTTACGCGCTTCTTCAATAAAGTCGACTTCACGCACCATACGAGTTTTGATTTCTTCGACAATATCGGCCAATGACGCAAATTTGACTTTAGGTACTGCTTTTTCGAGCAGTTTAGTCGCCCAGTGCAAGACGTTTAAATCGGTATAGAGAATAGTTTCTACACCCGGTTTTTGCACTTTAATCACCACATCTTCGCCACTCACCAATTTTGCAGCGTGTACTTGTGCAATAGATGCTGAAGCTAGAGGCTTTTCATCTATTGAGGCAAATATTTCATCTAAATTGCGCCCTGCAAATTCAGATGCCAATACTTGCTGCACATAGCTAAACGGTAAAGTTGGGGTTTGGTCTAAACAACCTTGAAATTCTTCTACATATTCACGTGGGAACAATGACGGCGTACTGGCAATAAACTGCCCAAGTTTAATGTAGGTTGAACCTAAAGATTCAAATGTTTCGCGCATGAGTTTGGCATTACTTGGCTTTTCAGTTGCATATTTAATGCCTGCTTTGGCTGCCACTACGGCAGTTTCACCCATGCGAGCAACTGAACGTAAACCATCTAACCAGATATTATTTTTCATCATGTCTGAGTCATATTAAAGTAGTGTGAGTTTATCAAAAAATTGCCAAGTAAAAAGGCTATCTTGCCTGACAAACTGGACAGTTGTGGTCTTGATCAAACGACAATAAGCGTTGTTTCATGCTTAAACCATCCCAAAGTAATAGCTTTTGTTTCAGCGCGGTGTTGCCTAAACCCAAGTACAATAAGGCATGATGCGCTTGTAAACTGGCCATGACGTTGGGAGTGGTTGCCAATACGCCACTGTCAGCGCAGCGCAAACTTTCATTGGCATGTTGTTCTTTCGGGAACAGACATTCATAGCAAGCAGAATCACCTTCGACCATGAACATTTGCCCTTGAAAACCAATGGCAGAGGCACTGAGTAAAGGTACATTCAATTGTCGGCAATATTGATTGACCAAATATCGGGTACTGAAATTATCACAACCATCTAAAACTAGGTCTTGTTGGGCAACTAAAGTGCCTGCATTTTGCGCATCTAACAGCGTGGTTAAACAAACAATCTCGATATAAGGATTAATTTGCATTAATCTTTTTGCGAGAATTTCGGCCTTATAAAAGCCTAAATCTGCGGGGGTATAGGCGATTTGTCGTTGCAAATTACTGGTTTCAATCACATCAGCATCAATCAGAGTGATTTTTCCCACGCCTGCACGTGCAAGTAATTCTGCGCTTAAACAGCCAATCCCGCCACACCCCACAACAAGTACGTTGGCCAGTTTTAATTTTTCTTGGGCTTCAATATCCCAGCCATCCAATAAAATTTGTCGGCTATATAGATGCATTTCTGCATCGCTCAATTCCAACTGAGTATCGAATATGCTTTCCAAGAAAATGCCCTATTCTGCAAAACCAAAACGCCAAGTATAACGGGTATTCAAAGCAAACCGCCATGACGGCGGTTGAATTGTTGCGTATTTGAACAGATGGAGATGTGCAACGACTTGCTTAAAAGTGCATCCGCATGCCTACGTTATAAGTAACGCCATCGGCATCGCCTATATATTCATTATAATAGGCAATTCCACCATTCCAGTAACATGCCGTATTCCCGACTTTGTCTGAGGTTGTCCCATCTTTACAGGTGGTATTCGAGGTGCTGTCATATAACCATTTATAACTGGCAGTGGCGTAAATCGAGAAATCAGGAACAAAGTTCAAACCGACTTCTACGCCCACAGGTAAAGTGACAAAATTGACATCATTGGCAAGCAGCTTTGAACTTGCGCCGCTATAACCTAGACCTGCGTATGTATTGAAATAAAAACCATGATAGCTGATCAGGTTTAAATTCCCGCCCATATTGAATTCATAATAATCCAAATCGTATTCATTGTTTTTTAAGAATTCCAATCTGCCATAAAAACCTGAGCGATGTGGCGTGGTGGAAACACCCAAAGCAAAACCATCTAGTTCTACTGTATCGCCACTGTCAAAATCTGCTTCAAAATTGGCGTATTCGGCAAAGACTGCATAATTTTTTTGTGGCGTTTTTGCTGCTGGATAGCTGGAATAGGCTGTACTTTCAGCAGTTGGCGCTGGGTTCCAGTTTTGTGCATAACTGCCAGAGGCACACAACAGTAAAGCTGCGCCCATCCATATCGACTTCGTAAATATCCGCTTTGACGGCTGCGTGAAATTTAAATGAGCTGTTACCATGATGTTCTCCCCCAATATGTATTGCGCTGCCTACATGCTTTTATCGTAATCGAAGTACATGCAGCCTTGTTCATTGTGTCAGCATAAAGTTGAAAATATCACATCACCAATATGATGCACACATTTTCTATCGATTGAGTTCGTGCTTGCATAATCGGGTGGTTTAAATAAAGAATACAGATTTAAAAAAACGCCAATCTGTATGAATGGCGTTTTTCTTATGGCGCAATAATTAACAGGGCCTATTGGCTGAATTTAGCTCACTTTTTTAAAAGCATTTTGTTTTGCAATTTCTTGTTGCTTCAATAAATTACGCTGAATTTTTCCACTGGATGTTTTAGGCAAACTGCTGACAAATTCAATTTCTTTAGGATAGGCATGTTTCGATAAGCGTGAACGCACATACTGTTGCAGCTTTTCCTGCAATGCAGTGCTTGGTTGATATTGATTTTTTAACACCACAAAGGCTTTTACCACTTCTGTACGCTCTGGGTCTGGCTTACCAATTACTGCGGATTCAAGCACTTCCTCACATTCAAGCAAAGTACTTTCTACATCAAAAGGCCCGACACGATAACCCGAAGTTGTAATGACATCGTCTGCACGACCAATAAAATCAATCCCACCAAATTCATTTAAACGTACCGTATCACCCGTTAAATAATACTGTCCCACAAATGATTTACGGTCATCCCCATCGTAACCTTTGAACCACATTAAAGGCGATTGTGATTCATCCAGTGCAAGTGTGCCAATTTCGCCGTGAGCGACTTCCTGATGCTGTGCATTTAAAACCGCGAAACGATGTCCGGGAATAGCATAACCCGCAGAACCTACTTTTTTCTGATGTTCCAGTGCATGATGATTGGCAATCACCATCCCCAATTCGGTTTGTCCATATTGATCATAAATATTAACTTGTAAATCATGCTTAAACCAATGAATCACTTCTGGTGTGAGCGGCTCGCCTGCACTGCTAACCACACGCAGATGTCGTTGAATATCACCATCAAACTTTTCTTTAAAACCAAAGAACATTCTAAATGCGGTTGGTGAACCTGTTAAATTACTCACCTGATATTTACGGATAATTTCCAGTGCATGATCAACACTAAATGGACGTTCATCCATAATAATGCTATGCCCCAAACTCAGTGGCCCTGTAATACCGTAATACAAGCCATAAGCCCAACCAGGGTCGGCTAAATTCCAAAATGAATCTTCTGCTCTTAAATCGACTGCATGCTGCATATAACCTTTAAATGCCACAATGGCTTTTAAAGGCACAGGTACAGATTTAGCTAAACCCGTAGTGCCTGATGTAAACATCATCAGAAAATCATCTTCAAAACTGCGATACACGGTTTCAAAGTAAGTGTCTTGAGTGCTTAGAACTTGCCAAAAATCTGTATCATGGTTTTGAGCTTGATTTGCTGCGTCCACAGTTAAAATTTTCACATTAGACAAGGCATTTAGTTTTGGACGCTGCTCAGTATTGGTCACAATGAGCTGCGTCTTTGCAGTTTGAATACGGTGCTCAATCGCTTTAGATTCAAAGGCTGTAAATAAAGGCTGATACACTGCCCCAATGCGCCATGTGGCAAAAACCGTAATTAACAATTCAGGCGTACGCGGCAATAATCCTGCAATACAATCACCTGCTTTTAAGCCCAGTTGAGTAAAATAATTTGCCAATTTTCCAGATGCTTCTGCCAGTTGATCAAATGTCCACGATGCAGTTTGACCGTGTTTGCCTTCCCAAATTAAGGCAGTTTGTTGAGTACCCGTATAGCGTCCGCAACATTCTTCATAGGCATTAAGTGCCGTTGGCGTTCCTGCCAATTGGGTTTGAATCAGTTGCTCAATATCAAACTGTTGATATGCCTCTTGCAAAGTTTTCATTCTTTTAAGCTCCGTCTTAAACTGATGACACTGCAATTCATTTGCAGCAATATGCGTTATTGTTTTAACCGTTTTTACAAGTTAGGATTGAATCGCTCTTTAAAATTTAAATTAGGTTTGCTGTGTTGAAGTCGATCATGCAACGCAATCACGACATGATCTTCGCGTATTTTTCAATCAAGTTAGCTAAACATGATTTGAACATTTTCTCAATTTCCACATCCTGCAATAACCTTGCAAGCTTTGGACACCGACTAAAGTTTTAGATACTCAGCTTTAACGCTTAGTCACTTCACGTGCAATCACCAAACGCTGAATATCGGATGCACCTTCATAAATTTGGCTAACGCGCACATCGCGGTAAATACGTTCAACTGGGAAATCAGATACATAGCCATAGCCCCCATGTATTTGAATCGCATCTGAACACACACGCTCTGCCATGGTTGAAGCAAAAAGCTTGGCCATAGATGCTTCTTTTAAACACGGTAAGCCTGCATCTTTGAGGCTTGCGGCATGTAGAATAAGCTGTCGTGCAGCTTCAATCTGTGTTGCCATATCTGCCAAGCGAAACGCGACTGCCTGATGTTGCACAATTTCAACTCCAAAAGCTTTACGCTCATTGGCATAGTCCACGGCTGCATCTAAAGCTGCTCGCGCCATACCCACCGATTGCGCGGCAATACCAATACGCCCCGACTCTAAATTAGAGAGTGCAATTTTGTAGCCTTCACCTTCTTGCCCCAATAGGTTTTCTGCAGGAATACGGCAGTTTTCCAACACGATGGTGGCGGTATCGGAACAGTGCTGTCCCATTTTGTCTTCTAAACGTGCCACGATATAACCTGGTGTGTTCGTCGGGACTAAAAAGCAGGAAATGCCTTTTTTACCCGCAGTTTTGTCCGTTACAGCAAAAACTAAAGCAACATCTGCATATTTGCCTGTGGTGATAAACTGCTTGGTGCCATTTAAAACCCAATCCTCGCCATCTTTTTCAGCTTTACATTCAATCGCGCTGGCATCAGAGCCGACTTGTGGTTCAGTTAAACAAAAGCAGCCTAACCATTCGCCTGTTGCCAGTTTAGTTAAATATTTTTGTTTTTGCGCCTCTGTGCCGTAGCGTTGTGTAATTCCGCATGGCAATGAGTTTTGCACACTCACAATCGTTGAAATTGCACCATCACCCGCAGCAATTTCTTCTAAGGCTAAAACGAGAGATACATAATCTAAACCTGCACCGCCCCATTCTTCTGCAACGGTCATGCCCAAAGCACCTAGCTCACCTAGTTCCTTTAACTCCTTTGCAGGGAATTCAGCAGTTTTATCACGTGCTGCTGCAGTTGGTTTAAGCTTTTCCTGTGCATAACTGCGCAGCATATCCTGAATCATTTTTTGTTCATGGCTTAAAATCATGGTGACCCTCTGTGTATATGGTAGATGTTGTTTTTGTCAGGAATGCGCGCAACATCCTTGTGCTGTATTGCAACGGTTTTTTAGTATCCAGTTTTTCAATACTTGAATTTTTGCTTAGGCTATTTTATGGAGGTAGCATCGTCATAACTTATTTCGGTTGCATACGAATTGCGCCATCCAAACGAATCACTTCACCGTTTAAATAACCATTTTCAAAAATATGACCCACCAATTGCGCAAATTCTTCAGGCTTTGCCAAACGTGGTGGAAATGGCACCATTTGCCCTAAAGCATCTTGCACATGCTGTGGAAATGCTTTCAGCATCGGGGTTTCCATAATACCGGGGGCAATCGTCATCACCCGAATGGCTTCACGTGCCAATTCACGTGCCAAAGGCAGCGTCATCCCCACAATTGCACCTTTCGATGCAGAATACGCACTTTGTCCAATCTGCCCATCAAATGCTGCAACCGAAGCAGTATTCACAATCACACCACGCTCTTCTTCATCGGCGGCTAAGTCATATTTCGCCATCAGTTGTGCCGCAAAACGGATCATATTAAAACTGCCCGTGACATTAATATTCAGCACTTTTTGGAACATTGCCAAATCATGCAAACCATCACGTCCCAAGACTTTGGCAGACGGTGCAATGCCTGCACAATTCACCAAGCCATTTAACTGTCCGTATTTTTGCTCAATATGGTTAAAAAGCTGCTGTACTTGGTTTTCATCGGTCACGTCTACAGCTACGAAGTCTGCATTTTCGCCCAATTGCTGTTGAAGCTGCTGCCCAAGTTCTTGATTCATATCAACCAAAATAACTTTTGCACCTTGCGCAACTAAATGTTGTGCAGTCGCAGCGCCTAAACCCGATGCACCACCCGTGACCACACAGACTTTTCCTTGAATTTTCATTTTATTTTCCTTATAAATTTTCAGGTTGATACAACTTAAGAAGCAGATTAATCACACTCAAGCTAGAGTACAATTTCCAAACCCTGCATCGACTATGATGTATTTGAACACTCAACTTGTAAATGGAATACCACGCCATCCCATGAATGCAACTCAGCTCACTTACAGCAAAGGTACAATTTCAATTGCTTTAGTCCATGAAGCTTTGCATACTGCACAGCAACGCGGTATGGATACGCATGCGATTTTGCAGACGGCGGGTATTCCTGCAGAGCTGTTACATTCCAACAAAGCGAGGGTGTCAATTCTGCAATATGGTCAATTGTGGATTGCACTGGCAGATGCCATGAACGATGAATTTTTTGGCATGGACAGCCATGCTATGCGTCGTGGCAGTTATCAACTCTTGTCTAAATGGGTGTACCAAGCAGAGCATTTAAAGGCCGCATTACAGGACATTTTAAATTTCTTTAATTTAATACTGGATGATTTTTCAGGTGAATTAAACGTAGATGGTGAATATGCAATCTTAACCATTCACGATAAAGATCAAGTGAAACCGATGTTTAGTTATGCCACTTATTTAATGCTGATTCATGGCTTGATGTGCTGGCTGACAGGACAACGTATCGCTATTTTAAACATGCAACTCAAATGTGCTGCCCCGCAGGATGATGCTGATTATCGTGTCCGTTTCTGTGATGAAATTGAATATGCGTGTACAGCGCATACGATTTATTTTGAGGCAAAACATCTTGATTTAAAAATCAAGCAGGATAAAAAAAGTTGGAAACGCTTTTTAAAACAAACACCTTTTAACCTTTTGGTGCGTTATAAAAACCCACATGCGCTGAGTCATAAAATCCGTAAACAATTAATGCAATTGCCGCCGAGTGAGTGGTTAGAACTGAATGAATTAACCCAACATTTCAATATGTCTGAAGCGACGTTCCAACGGCGTTTAAAGCAGGAAGGCACCAGCTATCAGCAATTAAAAAATGAAATCCGTCGAGATACGGCAATCGAATTGTTGAGCAAAACCCAACAATCACTTCAAGAGATTAGCGATCAATTAAATTTCCATGATCCTAGTGCTTTTCATCGTGCCTTTAAAAAATGGACAGGGGTCAATCCTGGGGCATATCGACAATATACTGAAAGCACATAACTGAACGCTCATAATTGCGTGACTTATCACCTACTACTCAGCCACTATCTTGTATATTTTACAAACAACTTAATTATAAAAGAAAAATCAAAGCTGTGATTTCAAGGTTTAGCAGTGAACTGGTCGTTCATCGGCACAGCATTGTCAAAGTATTAAATTTAGTTTACTTTTCAATCAATTTAAAGCATAAATTTTATGCAATTCGGCTGTCATACTCCCCCTGTAATATTAAATGTACGAGCATCTTTGGAGGTTTCCCCATGCTTAAGATGATGGATGTACTTGAACACAATCTAGTTCAAAATTTCTCTCACTCCCTCAACCAAGCTTCTGACCAATTAGATGAATTACTCAATCAAAGTATTCTAAATACCTCAGAAGAACAGTTACGCAATGTCATGTCTGCGTTTTTCAAACGTGAAGATGCACTTGAAGCAGCGCAAGCCCTAGATATTTGCCAAGAAGATTTACAATCTTTACAAGCAGGTTTAGCACTCAAAGATGAACACCTGTGCGATACCGCTAAAATTGTTGCACTATGTTTAGCTTTAGAAACAGACAGTTTGGCACAAGTTGAAATTCCAGACTGTTTGCAAGATTACCCGATGTAAGCTAAAACTTTGAGCATTCAGTTGCTGAAAGTATTTAAAAAGTGATGTCTTCATGGCATCACTTTTTTATTGGCTGTTGCAATAATAAATAAGAAAAATTGACTTTAAGCCGCTTGCTGCTTTTTTAAATCAAAAGCTAGCTATCATCTTGCCAAGCGTTGTTTGTCTATGAAACACTAAGGACAGCTTCAAGGATGCATCAAGATGATTATTCGCAATAAAAACAACAGTTTTACCCTACTGTTTGCATGGTATGGGACAATTTTACCCACGGTCTTACCTGCACTTGCAATTGTGGTCTTCCTTTCTACGGTCTTAGTGTATTTGTCTTCTCACCACTTTTTTCAAGTGCCGAGCGTACCAGCCATTGGCTTTACCATTTTCGGTATTATTTTGTCTATTTTCCTCAGTTTTAGAAATAACGCCAGTTATGAACGTTGGTGGGAAGGTCGAAAATTGTGGGGGACGTTAATTGCAACATCACGGCATATTTCACGTGACTCATACGTACTGCCAGATCAACAGCGTCGGGTCTTGATGTATCGGGTCATGTTGTTTAGTAATTTATTGCGTAACCGTTTACGCAATCAAAACCAACCTATCGATTTTTATCAAAACAAAGTCAACCTCACATCTGCAGATTATGAAGCATTATTTCCGCATATTAATGCCGCACAGTTTATTTTAGAAAGCATTCAAAAAGAGTTAGTCAGCGCACTGAAAACAGGTGAAATTTCCGATATTATTTATCAAGGCTTGAATCAACATATTGTTGAATTGGGTAATGTGCAAGCAGGTTGCGATCGAATTCTCAGCACACCCTTGCCTTTTTCTTATTCAGTCTTGTTGCACCGCACTGTGTATTGCTTCTGCTTTATTCTGCCTTTTAGTTTAGAAGCAAGTTTAGGAATCTGGACACCAATTTTGGTGGGTTTAATTGCCTATTTATTCTTAGGTTTAGATGCTCTCAGCGAACAACTTGAAGAACCTTTTGGCCTGCAAGACAATGATTTACCGCTCAACTCCATGGTGCGATTAATTGAACGGGAAATGCTGAGTTCACTTGGCGAAGAACTGCCACCTGCAATTTTGGCAGTGAAAGGCAACCTAAGCTGACATCAGTTGAGTTGAGGCTCATAAATTGGTCTTGCACTTAAACTTTGCTAATCATTCGTCTATGTTTGCAAGCTGATAAATAGATCTCACAAGATTTTTAACTGATATAACACATCAGCCAGCAAGCCATTGTGCTAAAGTCACCCGATCATTGCCTGCATAATCTTTGACTGTACGAATGTCAGAAAAACCGTGTTCTGCAAAAATCGCTTGCACTGCTAAAGCTTGGTCATAGCCATGCTCTAGTGCAATCCATCCATTTGCTTTCAGCCAGTGCTTACCCTGCGAAATAATCTGCAGAATATCTGCCAAACCCTGATCTGCTGCCACCAATGCACGTTCAGGCTCTGCTGCCAAAGCAGACATGTGTGCATCATTAGCATCTATATACGGCGGATTAGATACAATTAAATCAAAACGTGGCTCGGCTGCTGAACCCAATGCCTCAAACCATGCACCACAGGCAAATTGCACCTGATTTAAAGCATGCTTGCTTGCATTTTCTTGAGCAACTGCAAGTGTTGGCAGGTAAATATCGGTTGCGGTTACCTGCCAATCTGGACGTTCAGATGCTAAAGCCAAAGCAATCGCCCCTGTACCTGTGCCTAAATCGACAATTACAGCATCACGTTGTAATGACAAAGCCAACACAGTTTCGACCAAAACCTCGGTATCAGGACGTGGCACCAAAGTATCGTGCGTGACTTTTAAATCCAGTGTCCAAAATGGCTGTGAACCTGTGATATACGCCAAAGGCTCGCCTGCTGCTATACGTGCCAAAGCCTGCACATACATCTGCTCTTGCGCGGCACTCAATTCCTGATCTGCACGATATTTTAATTCAAGCGCACTGAGTCCTAAAAAATGCTCTAACAACCAAATATTTTCTTGACGCTCATAGCTATCGACTTCACCACGTAGCGCCAAGGCTTGTGCAATATTCATTAACCACCGTTTTGCTGAGCAAGCATCGCCAACTGATCTGCCTGATATTCACGATGCAGACTATCTAGTAGTTCAGTTAAATCACCTTCCATCACCGCATCCAACTTATATAAAGTCAGGTTAATACGATGATCTGTCATACGTCCTTGCGGATAGTTATAGGTACGAATACGCTCAGAACGGTCACCCGAACCCACCAAATCACGACGCATTTCTGAAGTTGCGGCATCTGCTGCAGCACGTTTGGCATTTTCCAAACGTGATGCCAACAACGCCATCGCTTTCGCTTTGTTTTTATGCTGTGAACGTTCTTCCTGACATTCCACCACAGTACCCGTCGGAATGTGGGTTATACGCACTGCAGAGTCGGTTTTGTTAACGTGCTGACCACCCGCACCCGAAGCACGATAGGTATCGATACGCAAATCGGCAGGGTTAATATCTACCGTGGTATCTACATCTACTTCAGGTAAAATTGCAACGGTACATGCTGATGTATGCACACGACCTTGTGACTCAGTCGCTGGAACACGTTGCACACGATGCGCACCACTTTCAAACTTCAAACGACCATACACGCCTTCGCCATTCACCAAGCAAATGACTTCTTTATATCCGCCGTGTTCACCTTCATTTTCAGATAAAATTTCGATTCTCCAGCCCTGACTTTCGGCATATTTGCTATACATGCGGAATAAGTCACCCGAGAAAATCGCGGCTTCATCGCCACCTGTCCCTGCGCGAATCTCCAAATAAGCCGAGTTGGCATCATTCGGGTCTTTTGGAATCATTAAAATATTTAAGTCAGCTTCAAGTTGCTGAATCAGCGCTTTATTGTCTTTAATTTCTTCTTGCGCCATTTCCTTAAAGTCAGGATCAGACAACATTGCTTCGGCTGTTTCAATATCGGCTTCGGCTTGTGTGTATTGTGACCACACTGCCGTAATTTCGTCTAAATCACTGTGTTCACGTGATAATTGACGAAAACGCTTGTTATCTGAAATCACTTCAACATCTGCCAACAAAGCAGTCAATTCTTCATGGCGGTCAGAAAGCTGATCTAATCGTAAACGTAACGATTCTTTCATTGTTTAAAAAATCTCAATGCAAAGGCTGTTACATGCAACACGCAGCACAGCGAAATAAAAAATTGCGCATAGTTTACCGATTCTACCACCCAAATAACATCATTATTAAGTCTGTACGATGTTTGAAATGCCTATCTGCAGATGTTCTAGCAGTATTTCTGCTTGATGATGCTGTGCATTGCGGTGAATGTACAACTCACCAAGTACCGCAATTAGCATCCGCATTTGGACATTTTTTTAGCAATTTTAATCAAACTCATACAAAGCCCACACCAAAGCACATCAATCTCGTCTGCACTCTCCACATTTTAAAAGCGGCGCTTTGTTAAATTGAGCCCATCAAAATTGATCATAAATAAGTCCTGTAAATGGACATGGAGTTCAACATGAAACTTAATGCAATGTTAATGACAGCAGCTTTAGCCACAGCTTCAATGCTCAGTGCCAACGTTTATGCAGACAATACTACGCGCGTTGCCGCAGCCAGTGCTTTAGGCAGTGTTGCAGGTACAGCTATTGGTAAAAATATGGGTGGTACTACGGGTGCAACACTAGGCGCTGCATTAGGCGGTGCAGGGGGCGCAGCAGTGGCGAGTAATAAACGTCATCGTACTGAATCTGCAATTGGTGGTGCTTTGGGTGGTGGTGCGGGTTATACCGTAGGTAAAAATATGGGCGGTACCAATGGTGGTTATATTGGTTCAGCTTTAGGTGCAGCAGGTGGTGCAGCACTCGGCAATAAAATCTCGAAAGATAAAGAATATGACCGCTATCAAGAACGTAAATGGAAGAAAAAACGCAACCGTCGTTAATCCTAAAGAATAGATAAAGCATGATATAGATCGGTAAAAAAGCATCAACACAGGTTTGATGCTTTTTTATAGGATTCGTTTTTTAGGCTATGCGGAGGGTGTAAATAATTCTGTGTAAATACAGTTTTAAAAATACTTGGTTACACGCTCTTCAAACATGATACTAAAGCGATTCATGGCAGCTTTCCAATTCTGAATAGGCATCGTCCATTTTTTGCTTGCTGCCATAATTGCTAAATATACCACCTTTTTC